>JAFZDV010000199.1 GCA_017560955.1 Anaerotignum sp. | reverse complement strand
GAAACAACCGGAAGAGCAGCTTTCAACACAATTAAGAATTCTATCTTTGAAGCGGTTGCAATGACCATTTACTGGCCTGTCGGTGTAACGATGCTGGCATATCGCCTGATGTGTATGATCAAACAGGGGAAAGCAGCCCGTAAAACAGGCGCGCAGACGATGCTGGAAGCCATGCGTGAAGCAACGGTTGCAGAACTGAATCATCGTGAAGAAAATTTCATTCTGGATATGGACACAGAACTGAGCGTGATTACCCGCAGTGGCATGATGATGACAGATAATATCCAGAGTCAGATCAACGACTATCTCCAGAGACTGGAAAAGGCCATTGCTGAACTGGAAAAAAACGCTGAAGCGGCAAAAGAAGAAGCAGAACGCACAGAAAAAATCAGAGCGCTGCTGCTGAAACAGCTGGAAAACATGTATTGCATGCTGAACGGTTCTGTTCTGACAGAACAGCGTCTGAGAGAGATCGCTGTGCATGCGGCATAAGAGAGAATCTGGTGGGCAGCCGTAAGGCTGCCCATAAAGCAAGCGGAAAGGAGAGAGAATTATGTATAGAAGAACATTAGAAAAGCACTGGAACAGCCTGATGTATGATTTTGAAAAAACATACCGGGCAATGGATATTGCGAATGTCCCTGTATCCGAACTGCAGAAATGGTACAGTGTTCGCAGTCACCGTTTTAAAAGCATCTTTACAGAGGAAGGGAAAGCACTGCAGGAACTGGAGCAGAAGGATCTGGTATCTGCGCTGACAGAACAGATCGATGTGTTTGGTTTTTGTGAAGTGGAAGTGACCGAGAGGGTCAGCCTGAAAAACAGGTTTATTTTTCTGGGGTTGAGTATGGCAGTATTATTTCTTTTGTTACCGATTATTGGCCTGGAATCCACATTGATTCGACTTCTGCTGGGAATGGGCGGATTTGCAGTCGGTTTTCTCTGGCAGCTTCATCAGATGACCACAGCAGAAGCGAAACGGAGAGGGCAGGTTACAGCGGCATACAGGGATCAACTGGAGATGAATTTGCAGAAATTACTGGATATTTGTGATCATTTTGGTCAGGAGAGATAAGGAGGATACAGAGTTTTATGAATTTATTTGGAAGAAAACAAACGAAAAAAACATTTTCTAAGATGGGAAAAAGATCAGGTGCGGCGGCAGTTTTAAAACAGAGCGCACAACCAAAGAAACTGCCTGAAGAACTAATTGGATATATCTCCGGAAAGGATCTGTTGGAAAGAGGATACCTGTTTTTTGAGGCAGAAAGATGGTACAGTATTGAAAGACCGGAGAATGGTGTGGTAACAGTTTCTTCCTGGAGTAGTACGGAAGATGCGGACAGAGATGGCTTTGGAATGGAGGAATGTTACGACTGGTGGCTGCTGGATGAGCAGCTTCGTCCAATTCGAGGGATTGCGGGATTTCATGATTTCTCGAAAAATGATGTTTATGTGAATCGGGAAGAATGGGCAAGGAGAAAAGCGATGGCGATGGAGAGGGTGAACAGTACATATTGAGGAATCTGTGAAATGGAAAAAGAAGAAGAGAGAATTACGATGGTATTATTTCAAATTTACTTGTTAAAGGAAGAATATGTCCATAGTTGTTAGAAATATGTGAATCTAATGTTTAAAGAGAATTTTCTGAAATGATATCCTTTTTGCCAGATTGTCCCATGGGAGGCGATGGCGTATATTTCAATTTTTCCTGCGAATACTACCTTCACAGAAAAGACACAAAGGCAGGAGGAATATAGATGAAAGCAACAGGAATCGTACGCAGGATCGATGATCTGGGCAGAGTTGTTATCCCGAAGGAAATCAGAAGGACCCTTCGCATACGTGAAGGAGATCCTCTGGAAATTTTTACAGACAGAGAAGGGGAAATTATCCTGAAAAAATATTCACCCATCGGGGAACTGGGCGCTTTTGCAAAAGAATATGCGGAATCCCTCGCCCAGACGGCAGGACATATCACTTGCATCGTGGATAAGGATCAGATCATTGCGGTGTCAGGCGGCGGCAAAAAGGAATTTTTCGAAAAGCACATCAGCCCTGAAATGGAAAACTGCATCAATAAAAGGACTGCCCTTATCGCAGAACGGAATGATTCCAATTTTGTGCCCGTGCTGGCGGATGATGAAGGGGATTCTTATAATCATCAACTGATCATGCCGATCATTGCAGAAGGCGATGCTATGGGGGCGATCGTTTTCCTTTCCAAAGACCAGAAAATGGGAGAACTGGAGGGAAAACTGGCCCAGACCGCAGCAGGTTTTCTGGGAAAACAGATGGAACAGTAGGACAAAATAAAAACCAAATTAGCCTTCCGTTTGGAGGGCTTTTGTTTTGCAGAAAAATGTGATATCCTGTAGGCAGTTGAAACAGATTTTTCGGGGAGAAATAATATGGAACATATTTTTATCATCAATCCCTGTGCCGGCCAGGGCAAAGCCGAAAAAATGATCCATGTCATTGAGGAGGCACTGCAGGGCACAGCATATCAATACAGCATTTATACCACAAAGGCTGCAGGCGACGCGGAGCACTTTGTCAGAGAAACCTGTGAAAGCGGCAGAGCGGTTCGTTTTTATGTCTGCGGCGGTGACGGCAGTTTTCATGAGGCTGTCAATGGGGTAAAGGGCTTTCCACAGGCGGAAGTCGGCCTTTTCCCTATGGGGACAGGCAATGACTTTGTGCGCAATTTCGGGAAGAAAAGTGATTTCATGGATATCTTTTCTCAGGTGGAAGGAAAGTCTATCCCTTGCGATGTGATCGAACTGAACGGCAGATATGTGGTGAATATGGCAAATATCGGCTTTGACTGCGAGGTGGCGGCAAAGGCAGCGGAGTGGAAGAAGAAACCCCTTGTCAGCGGTCCTGCGGCATATATCATGGGGATCCTTTCAGAATTTGCAAAGCCTATGGGGAACCGTATGTCTTTCCGCTGGTCTGACGGTACGACCATGACAGGGAAATATCTGCTCTGTACCATTGCCAACGGCAGTTTCTGCGGCGGCGGTTTCTGTTCTTCTCCCGAAGCGGCGCTGAACGATGGACTGATGGATGTGGGCATCGTGCAGATGATCCCCAGAAGAAAATTTGTGGGTATCTTGCCCAAATATAAAACAGGCACTTATCTGGATACGAAACTGGGAAAAGAAAAAGTGCTGTACGGAAAATATAATAAATTGGAACTGGCTGTGGCAGAACCCACTCACATCTGTATCGATGGGGAAATCAGCAAATTTACATATCTGAAGGCGGAAATGGTGCCGCAGGCATTCCGTTTTATCGTGCCGAAAGGATTGGAGGCAGGAAAATGAGTGTAGTCATTGGCGGAAAATATGAACATTACAAAGGAAAACCTTACCGCGTGCTGGCAGTAGCAAAACATTCTGAAACATTGGAAGAAATGGTGGTCTATCAGCAGTTGTATGGGGAAGAAGGCGTGTGGGTGCGCCCTTTGGGAATGTTTCTGGAAACGGTGGAAGTGGAAGGGAAGATCATTCCCCGTTTCAGATATATTGAGGAATAAAAAGAGAGCATATCTTATCTGGATGTACCAAGAGAGATATGCTCATTTTTTATGATTTCAGATAGGGGATGATACCGCAGACGATATAAACTGCAAAAATACAGAGCATCGCAGGGGTGATAAAGCGTTCTGTGTAAACCTGCCCGTTTTCATCGGTCAGTTCCAGTTCTGTTCTGGGGGGATTGATCTTCAGGAAGATATACAGCAGAACTGCCAGCCAGGGAATGGACAGGATCGCCATCAGAAGTAATGTGACCAGAATAACAGATTGTTCCATTTCCACGGGGCCTGTGCCCGCACCTTCTGTAAAAATGCTGACGATGGTTGTGCCGTTGATGACCATATGGGGCAGGATAGAGGCATACAGAGAATCAGTACGTTCTACCAGAAAACAGAAGATGAAACCGATGACGAAAGCATAAAGGAACTGTTGGGGATTCATGTGCAGCAGACCAAAAAGCAATGCGCTGACGAAGGCGGCTTTCCATTTGCCAAGGAAGTGGTAGCCGCTGAGCAGGATGCCGCGGGAGAAAACTTCTTCCAGAATGGCAGGCAGAATGGCTACGGAAAGCATGGAAACGACCAGACCTGACTGCTGGATGCCTGCGATGGACTGTTCCACGGGGTTTGGGAAGAACAGACTGGCCAGATAGGAAAGCAGACTGATCAGAGGCTGTATGGAAACGCCGAAGGAGAAAATAATAAGAGCGTTTTTCCAGCCAAGGGGATTCAGACGAAGGGTCTTTCTGACATCTTTTTTCGTAAAATAGAAATAAGCTGCTATGGGTGGCAGGAAGCTGATGAGCTGTGCCAGAAGCATATAGCCGCTGT
>JAFZDV010000198.1 GCA_017560955.1 Anaerotignum sp. | reverse complement strand
ATCTGTCTGGCTATCACAATGCTGGGTATCGGCAAAGGTATCGAAAAAGCGAATAAGGTTATGATGCCTCTGTTCTATGTTCTTTTCGTTGGTCTGGCGATCTATATCGCAATGCAGCCCGGTGCAGCAGAAGGTTATAAATACATCTTCCGTGTTGATCCCGTTGCACTGAAAGACCCCATGACATGGATCTACGCTCTGGGTCAGGCATTCTTCTCTCTGTCTATTGCAGGTAATGGTACTGTAATTTATGGTTCCTACCTGTCTGATGATGAAAACATCCCTGCTTCCGCAGCAAGAGTTGCTTTCTTTGACACACTGGCTGCATGTCTGGCAGCAATGGTTATCATCCCCGCTATGGCAACAGCAGGTTCTCAACTGGATCAGGGCGGCCCTGGTCTGATGTTCATCTTCCTGCCTCATCTGTTCCATACAATGCCCGGTGGTTCCATCTTTGCTATCATTTTCTTCGTAGCAGTTCTGTTTGCAGGCATGACTTCCCTGCTGAACCTGTATGAAACACCTATCGCTACTCTGCAGGAAAAATTCGGTTTCAATCGTATTCCTGCCTGCCTGACAATCGGTGTGATCGGCGCAGTAGTATCTGTTCTAATTCAGGGTATCGTTTCCGGCTGGATGGATGTTCTGTCCATCTACATCTGCCCTCTGGGTGCTGGTCTGGCTGCTGTGATGTTCTTCTGGTTCTGCAAAAAAGAATTTGTTGAAACTGAAGTAAACAAAGGCAGAAACAAACCTATTTTCACATGGTTCTATCCTCTGTGCAAATATGTTCTTTGCCCTATCTGCTTCATCGTACTGATCCTTGGTGCGCTGAATGGCGGTATCGGCTAATCCGTAAAAAAATAAATCCTTACTGCAAATGCAGTAAGGATTTTTTATTGCTTATTTTTATTTCTTTGCAAGGAAGAAACATGCATCACCAAAGGAGAAGAAACGATATCTTTCCTTTACAGCTTCTTCATAAGATTCCATCACCAGTTCTTTGCCCATCAGCGCAGAAACCAGCATAATGAGTGTAGATTCAGGCAGATGGAAGTTTGTCACCAGACAATCCACCGCTTTGAATGTATAACCGGGATAGATAAAAATCTTTGTCCAGCCAGTTTTAGGCTGAATGATACCATCTTCATCTGTTACAGATTCCAGTGTTCTTGTACTTGTTGTACCAACAGCAATGATTCTGCCGCCGTTTTTCTTTGTTTCATTCATGATAGCCGCCTGTTCGGGCTCTACCACATAAAACTCAGAATGCATTTCATGTTCCAGAACATTATCCACTTTTACAGGACGGAATGTACCCAGACCAACATGCAGTGTTACATGAGCCACTTTCACGCCCATTGCTTTGATTTCTTCCAGAAGTTCAGGTGTAAAGTGCAGACCTGCTGTAGGTGCCGCTGCAGAGCCTTCATGCTCTGCATAAACAGTCTGATATCTGTTTTTATCCTCCAGTTTATGTGTAATGTAAGGAGGCAAAGGCATTTCGCCCAGTTCATCCAGAATGTTTTCAAACACACCTTCGTATTCAAATTTAATGATACGGTTACCGCCTTCAATAACTTCCAGTACTTCTGCGATCAGTTTACCGCCGCCGAAGGAAATCTTATCACCGGGTTTTGCTTTTTTACCGGGACGCACCAGCACTTCCCATGTGTCCATATCTCTTCTCACCAGAAGTAGGATCTCCATGGCCGCGCCTGTGCCCACTCTTTCACCGTATAATCTTGCAGGCAGTACCTTTGTATTATTGATGACAAGGCAGTCCCCTGCTTTCAGATATTCTTTAATATCTCTGAAATGTCTGTGTTCTCTTTCGCCGCTGTCTTTATGAACCACCATCAGGCGGCTGGAAGCTCTGTCCTTAAGAGGTTCCTGTGCGATGAGTTCTTCAGGCAGATCAAAGTAAAAATCACTTGTTTTCATCTTGTTCCCCTAAACATATAATCTTGTGCGTATTTTGGACCATAAATTTTCAGCATTTCCTTACGATAAATCACTGTAGAGTTATCGGGCAGATAGTCAAAGCCTTCGATATCAAAATCATGGAGTACATATCTTTCTTCCATATCCTGAGAATTGATCACAACTTCAGGGTCTGTTACCTTACGGAAAATGCTGATGATTTCACATTCGGGATCGGAGATCGCACGCATGATCTGCAGAATTTCATGATCTTTCAGTTTTTTCGCAAACATCTCTATTCCCTCCCTTAGTATTCCAGTAAATATTTGATTGCATATTCGTCACCGAACCATTTGAACATCAGGCTTCTGTATACATAGTCAGAACCTGCACCGGCACGGTTTTTACCTCTGATATGATAATCATGGAGCTGATATGTTTCTGTATCTTCCTGGAACTTTGCAGTTACTTCAGGCACATTGGAAAATGCCACAGCATCATCAAAGCTCTGATCGTATGTACGGATCTTCAGAATTGTCAGTTCACCGTCATCAGAAATCACATTCATGACTTCTCTGATCTGTTCTTCTGTCAGTTTTTCAAAAAACATTCCTCATACCTCCTTAT
>JAFZDV010000197.1 GCA_017560955.1 Anaerotignum sp. | reverse complement strand
TACAACAGTATATTATAGCACTGTGTCCTCTTGTTCGCAATCTTTCCGCACAAAAAAATATGCCTGTATTCCATGAAAAACAGGCCCTTCTAAGGATATTTTTCACAAAAAAACGATGATTCAGTTTATCAGACCAAATCATCGTTTTATTCATTACTCAGTACTGTAATTGTGCCATTTTCCACCAGAGTCACAAACAGTTCTGCCAACTGAGGGTCAAACTGTCTGCCAGCTTCGTTTCTTACGATGCTAAGAGCTCGTTCTGCATCATAAGCATCTTTGTAAGAACGTCTGGAAACCATGGCATCAAAGGAATCGGCGATACAAAGGATTCGGGCAGAAAGAGGAATATCTTCCCCTGCGATACGACGAGGATAACCTCTGCCGTCCCATCTTTCGTGGTGACCGATAACTGCAGGAATAACATAATCCAGAGAAGGCAGATGACGAATGATACCGATGGAGTTTTCCACATGCTCTTTCATGATTTCATATTCTTCCGCTTCCAGTCTGCCTGGTTTGTTCAGGATATTTTCTGGAATACCGATCTTACCGATATCGTGGAGCAGAGCTGCTTCTTCAATGATGGATACGCTTTCCTTATTCAGGCCATATGCCTTCGCCAGTTTTGTTGCGTATTCTGCAACATTTTTGGAGTGATTAAAGGTATAATGGTCTTTTGTATCGATAGCTGCAGTCAGAGCAAAAATCGTAGATGCATATTCAGAATAGATACCTTCACGGTAGCCTGTACCGTTATCTATCTGGTTTGTTTTATGATCTTCCACCTCACCGATGGAGTAGAGCATAACTTTATTTTTGCCTGTATGCTTCGCCTGATACAGCGCCATATCCGCATTATCCATCAGCTGCTTCATATTAGAAGCTGCATAAGGGATAGAACAGATACCTACACTGGCTGTCAGCGCTTTCTGACGGTACATCTGTCCTCTGTTCTGTTTGTTGATATCCATGATCTGCTGGCGGATATTATTCGCCATATTCTTCGCAGCAAGGATATCAAACTGAGGCAGGATCACGGCAAATTCCTTGCCGTTATAACGGGCAACATGGCCGTTTTCTCCTACACATGCCTGCAGCACCGCTGCTACATGTTTCAGAGCATTGTCCCCTTCTTCTGTGCCGTACAACTGGTTATACAGTTTGAAGTCATCGATGGAAACCATCATCAGACTCAGGGACAGGTGTTTATTCTTTTCTACTTCCTCTTCCAGAGTTTCGTAGAAATATTTACGGTTCAGGAGGCCTGTCAGTTCATCGATACGAGCTTCCATGTAAACCTTTTCATACAGATGGGAATTCTTAACAGCAATAGAACCAATAGAAGAAACAGATTCCAGGAAGGCCACATCATCCGCATTCAGCGTGGAACGTCTTTCTTTTTCCGTGATCATTACAAAACCTACCAGATGGTTTTCATCTTTCAGAGGTACCAAACATTCGATTTCCAGCTGTTTGAGCAGCTGTTTTTCTGTTTCCCACATGGATTTGTAGGCTACTGTGCGGCGGAACTCTTTCATCAGCAGATAAGTTGTGTGATATTTCAGCCACAGAACAACAGGATTGTCTGCTTTCAGCGCATAACTACGTTTATCCAGAGGGCTAGTACTGTAAGAGATGTTGTACTGATCACCTGCATTATTTATCAGGCAAACATATACTTTCTTGACACCAATCGTAGTCTGGATCACATGAACCATTACGTCCAGAATTTCATTGATCTTCAAACTCTTGGAAACAGCAGAACTAAATTCCTTCAGGATTTCTGCTCTTGCCAGTTCATCACGGATGAACAGTTTATCGATCAGGTGTTTCATCAGATTATAGATGACAACAGTAGCCGCCATAAAGATAACGGATACTACCAGAATATCATATTCCGCAATAGAAGGCATTTTCTGATCGATCAGCTTTCTTAGAGGGAAAACGATATTCGTAAACAGTGCCAGAGAACACACACCTGCGATCATATAGCAGCTGCCCTTAGACGCCAGCAGTGTCAGTCGGAACATTCTTCTTGCATACAGCGCATATACCAGACAGAATACGTTGATAATACCTGTCATGATATCCACAGGAACCCCTACAAAAGGAGGAATGAAGATCAGTACGTTACCTGCATACATGATCAGAAGGCCCAGTTCAATAGGAAGCATCTGGCGTTTCAGCATTTCGTCCTTTTTGCCATATTTCCACAGCAACAAGAACATATGGACACTGGCACCAAATGTGACACCATACAGGAAGATAACCTTCCAGGTTGTTTCATAAATAAAGGACACTGCTCCATTCGCACCAAGAACCGCTTCGGGAGGTGCCAGCAATGCACCAGTCAGAATATTGAATGCATTCGCTGCTACCGCAAGGATGATCCAGATCTTTCTCCAGATACCAATATTGATATTTGCGAAATCCACCGCAAATAACAAAGATACATAGGGACAAACAGTCAGACCCAGAACGGAGATATCGTACCAGAACTTAATGCCCGGTGCGATTTGCGCTCGCATCAGGAAGGAACCACCTGTCCAAAGGATCATGGTGATCAGAATCAGCATGAATTCGTTGATCAGTCTGTTCTTCTTCGCTGCAATAAATGTCAGGAACAGGAACATATACGAAATCAGTGCAATAATCGAGATGAAGGCATAACCACTGGTCATAAGCGTCCACCTCCTCTGAACTGATACCATAAATCAACAGACTCTTCCATCTGCTTCAGTTCCATCACATCATATTGAGAGGGATTGATCTTACGCAGTTTTTTGCCTGTTCGCTTCTGGTATTCGGCAAAGGTGCCGCATTTCAGGATCGTAATCTCCAGAGGGTCCACACCAAGGATCTTCTTCAGATCTTTATAATCCTGATCTACATATTTGAAATAAACACTCAGATGTTCTCTCAGGATCTCTTTTGTAATTGCCTGAGAAAGCAGTGTTTTCGGTGACAATTCAACATAAAGATGCAGTCTGGGGCGCTTATCTTCATTATATTCTTTCAGTGCGATCCATTCATCGATCTCCAGTCGGCTCAGATCGATAGCGCTCTGAATAGAATATTCGGTTACACGGGTGAACCCTGCAATGTCAATAACCGTAGGAATACGATCAATATACTGGAAACGAGGGATCTTCGTTTCATCTTCTGTATTGGTCAGACCTACACAGCGATATACATCGCCGACACGGTAACGAACAAAGGCGCCACCCTTCAGAACAGAAATAACCAGTTCATATTTTTCACCGGGAAGGACTTCGTTCATCAGATATGTCTTGGGCTGATATTCAGGATTTTCCAGGCTGATTTCCATTTCCTTTTCGGGAATGAACTCGTAGAAACAGGTATCAGGGAAGAAATACATACCATTCTTCGTCCATGTTTCTGTACCGATGCAGCTGGGTTCTGTCCCTGCGAACAATTCCATAGGTCTGATGCCCCACAGTCGTTCCAGATCATCTTTATAGCAGTTATTATCTGTGCCGGCCACTACAAATCCTTTTGGTTTGAAAAGGTCTTTCGGCATCAGTTCTCTGCCTTCTTTCTTACAGATCTTCTTCGCTTTCAGCATTCTTGCCAGCATGAAAGGAGATACTTTCTTCAGACTGGAAAGTCCGCCGCCACCACTGCCTGTATTCAAAGAACTCAGGGAAAGGCTTACAAAATATGCTACACTGCCCAGACCGAAGAAGAAGTCAATATCTCGCTTCATAGCCATTTTAAAACCAAGTTTGTTTCTTTCAGTAAAGGACAGCGCCTGTGCCTCTTTTACGGGAGGCAGGAAGTCGATCTCTATTTCATCATTCAGCGCCAGAGGGAACAGACCTGTTGCATAAGGCAGAGGTGCCAGTGCATACAGGAAGGTATCATGGGCCTTCAGGTCAAATTTTCCTTTTTCATGAGCCGTTGTCAGGATCATGCAGGCAAGTACGTTGTTGCGATATGTATCCAGCATACTCTGGGTATAAGGCGCAACCTTCACAGGATGGCGTCCGCCTTCCCATGTGGTCTGAATCCAGATGATAGGCTCATCGGGCAAAGAGCTGGCCTGTTTTGTCAGAAGGACATCGGCATAATCTCCATAAGTAGTCAGAGGAATGACCTTACGGAATTCATCAATGCTGCTGATACGCTTTCCTTTCAGGAATCGCTGACCCAGAGGACAGTTGCTCCACAGAGAGATCTGTTCTTCCATCAGACGATTCTGAATGGACATATATTCCTCCATAGAAAGATCAAGGAAACCACAGTATTCCTGCCAGATTTCTTCCTGAGATAATGTTTTCAGTTTTTCTTCTAATCTCATAAACCAGTCACCGGCTCTCCTTGAAAGTATCCATACAGCGTTTCATGCTTTTTCCATTGGGGATCAGAAACGGCACACGTTTCTTATAGTCCACATAATCAGAAAAAACTTTTGGGAATGTATATAAGTCCTGCAATATTACATAGCAGAAATTCAATAAACTAAACCAGCTCGCCATGACAAGCAAAGGCTTGGTGCCAAATGCCAGCCACAGGCAGAAGTAAAACCCTGCAAACCACAATACACCGGGGTGTCTGCAAAAGGCATACATTTTTTTGTCGTAAGTCTTGTGGGCTTCCTGCGCTACATAGGTTTCTTCAAAGGGCAGCGCAAAAAACAATGTATAAATAAGCAGAACGAGGAATACAGCCGCAAATAACAATGCTAAAATCACATTTCCTGTCCAGTCTGTTACGAAAATGTTACTTTTCCACAACAAATGAACCGTTGCCCCCACCAGCATCAGAGAACCGATGGTAAACAGGAATTTTGTAATTTTATGGAAACGATGAGAAACTGCACCTGCCTGTTCCAGGTCATACACCACGAACAAAATAAATGCGATTGTACCAAAAATCGTTTCTTTCATACCTTTTCCTCTTTGATTTTATGCAAATCTATAGTTCTACCCACTATTCGACACTAAATCATCTTACATGTTATCATGATAATTCAGCAGTTTCAACAAAAAAAACAATAATTACGCAAGTTGTTAATAAAACATTAATTTTCATGAATATATTACCAAAAAATAACTGTTTTTCATTGAAAGACAGTTGAAATTGTATCAAAAAAAGAAAATGGGCATATATCCCCATTCCAACTGTATTTCTATGTTTTTTCTTCTATTGTAACAACAGTCAGATTCCTTCTGGGAAATACATTATAAATACAAAAAGCCCTCCCAAATGGGAGAGCTCTTTTTTGCATAACCAAATCTAAATGTATATTATTGAATGCTTTCGCAGTCTATTCTATAATTAAAATCGATTAAGCGCGTGTTACGTTTGCAGCCTGAGGGCCTTTAGCACCCTGAACTACTTCGAATTCTACTTCCTGGCCTTCTTCCAGAGTTTTGTAGCCTTCAGCCTGAATTGCGGAGAAATGTACGAATACATCGTCTTCACCAGG
>JAFZDV010000196.1 GCA_017560955.1 Anaerotignum sp. | reverse complement strand
GATCCTTCCATGCCGGAATATGTGACAGCGAACAGGCTTACTAAATTCCTGAGTTATTTCCTGGCGGCGCCTGAAAAGGAAATACCTAATAACTCTCTGATCAAAGAATTTGTCGGTGGCAGCTGTTTCAAGGTTTGACAAGGAAAAACTTTTGATTTATAATATTTATTTGGGAGTAATTTGGACAGTCGCGCTGCAATACTTCGTATTACATCAGTGAGGAAAGTCCGGGCTTCGCAGAGCAGGGTGCCGGCTAACGGCCGGTGGAGGCGACTCTAAGGATAGTGCAACAGAAATAGACCGCCAGGCTTGTTCCTGGTAAGGATGGAAAGGTGAGGTAAGAGCTCACCGCCGGGGCAGTAATGTCTCGGGTCCCTGTAAACCCCACCCGAAGCAAGACAAACTGAAACTATGAGGCTGCTCGTCTCGTTTCGAAAAAGTCGCATGATGCCGCTGGCAACAGCGGACCAAGATAGATGGCTGTCTGAAAAACAGAACCCGGCTTACAGGCTTGCTCTCATTTTTAAAGAAGAAAACACCTTCCGATTTCGGAGGGTGTTTTTGTTTTATGACCTTTGTGATATACTATTCAAAAAGGAGTGATTTTAAATGAAAGTGACATATCTCAACCACAGCGGCTTTTCTGTGGAAACAGAAACAAAAGTCCTGCTGTTCGATTATTATACAGAAAGTGGAAGAAAGGCGTACTTTGACCCTGCGGCATATCCCGAAAAAGATATCTTCGTGTTTGTATCCCATGCCCATGAAGACCATTACGACAGACGCATTCTGGACTGGGGCACAATGCCCAATGTGAAATATGTGCTGAGTTTTGATGTGCGCACCATGATGGGCTTTGAAGGGGAAGTGCTCCATGTACAGCCCCATGAGGAATATACTTTTGGTGGTATTACAGTGAAAACACTGCAGTCCAATGATGAAGGCGTGGCTTTTCTGGTGAAAGCCGACGGCAAAACCATCTACCACGCAGGCGACCTGAACTGGTGGCACTGGAATGGTGAGCCCGACTTCTTCAATGAGGACATCAAGAAAAGTTACACTACAGAAATTGACAAACTGAAGGGCGAAAAAATTGATGTGGCCTTTGTGCCTGCAGACCTTCGTCTGGAAGATAAATATTTCTGGGCAGTGAATTATTTCCAGCAGACTGTCGGAGCAGAAGTGCTGTTCCCCATGCATTTCTGGGGCAGATTTGATGTCTGCGACCTGCTGAAAGAAGTAGGCTTTTCCAATATCATGAAAATCACAGAGGAAAATCAGAAATTTGAGATTTAAAAAATCTTAAGGAAATCTTCAAACTTTTTTCTTCTGTATCGGTTATACTGGAAGAAGAAATACGAAGGAAGAAGGAATCCTTATGAAAGGGAAAAACTGGCGGGACTTTGAACCCGAGAAAAAACAGCATATGACGGAAGCCCGTCAGCGCAGAAAAAACAGAAAACGAAGAAAAGGCGGTCTGCTGAAAAAGCTGAAACTGGCAGTCATTCTGTTTATCATCGGCTATGTGGGTTTTATGGTATATTATACCTTTTCCAAACCCTATACCATTGCGCTGGACGCAGGCCATGGCGGCTGGGATGTTGGTGCGGAAGGGATTCTGCAGGAAGTGGAACTGACAGAACGTACCGTGGCGAAACTGGAAACTTTGCTGAAAGAAGACGGTAGATTTCGTATCATCCTTTCCCGTGAAGCAGGGGAAGGTATGGAGATTGTCGAAAGAAATGCCAAGTTCCAGAAGAAAAAGCCTGATCTGATGCTGTCTGTTCACGGCAATGCCAATGATAACGAAGGTGCGAACGGGTTTGAGTGTTATCCATCTCCTCCCGGTCATGAAAATCATGAGGAAAGCCTTGTTTTTGCAAAACTGCTGGCGGAAGAAATGAAAGAGGCAGGGGCAAAACTTCGCGGCACTGATGGGGTGCGTTTTGGTTATTATGACCCCAGTGGCGAAAAAGTGCTGGTAGATTCCGATGACACAAAAGTTTATGATATGCCTACCTTTGGTATGCTGAAAAATATGGATTGTCCTGCTGTTCTTGTGGAACAGTGTTTCATCACCAATGCGGCCGATGTGGATGCTTTCGGTGATGAGGATGGCTGTCAGAAAGCGGCAAAGGCTTATTATAATGCAGTCTGCAGATATATCGAAATGCTGGAAGAAACAGCAAATACATAAAAAAGAAGCTCCCTTTTATCAGGGAGCTTTTGTTTGTTCGTTTTTTATTTTGCAAGGTCACGATAGAGGAATGTAGCGATCTGACCACGAGTGCAGGTTGCATCAGGGCCGAATGTAGTTGCGCTGGTGCCTGCAGTGATACCATCTTCTACTGCCCATACAACGGCTTCTGCATAGTCTGCATTGGCAGGAATGTCGCTGAAATCAACTTTGGTTGCAGCGAAAGGTTTGCCGGAAAGGATCCACAGATAAGTAACAGTGGCACTTCTGGTACAAGGAGTGTTTCCGCCGAAGGAAGAACCGTCTACCATACCTTTTTCATAAGCCCATACAGCGGCTTTGTAGAAGTAGTCGCTTTCTTTTACATCTGTAAAAGGATTCTGGATGGAAGGTTCAGGAGAACCGTTTGCACGCCACAGGAAAGTCAGGATCTGCGCAGTTGTGCAGGTATCGTTGGGAGAGAATGTAGTGGGGGATGTGCCTGCGGTGATACCGTTTTCCACTGCCCATTTCACTGCGTTGGCATAATAAGCATTGGCTGCTACATCAGAAAAAGCGGGAGCCACAGGTTTGGCAGGAGTGGAAGCTACAGTTTTTTCACCCATTTTGAAATAAACCTCCTGGTCGTTGACCCATATCAGGAACAGGTAAGGCTGTCCGCTAAACATATTTTCAACAGGGCCGCTGGAAAATTCTTTCCAGGAGGCACCCATATCATAGGCACCATCTACCAACAGATAGTTATTGGCACCGAACCAGCCGCTGATTTTAACAGAGGAGCCGGGCTTCAGGTTCAGAACAGT
>JAFZDV010000195.1 GCA_017560955.1 Anaerotignum sp. | reverse complement strand
TTTCTTTTGCAATGAGTGAGCTCATGCTTCAGGATGAGCCGCAGGTCTTTTTCTTCTCTGTCCTCTGAATTGATATAGACTACAGGTCTGAAAAAACCGATGCAAAGAGGGCTAGGGAGGCCGCTGCAGAAATAGATTTCAGGTCGTCTCTTAAGCTTCATTTCCCTGCAAAGGGTATAATATGTATCCAAAACAGAGGCATCTAATACTTTTCTACGACTTCGCTTCAGCATTCGTTTGAAACTTGCATATTTCCATCCCTGCCAAAGTAAGAACAGCACAACTCCAACCATCCACAGCATATCAGGATAAGCGAGGAAGAAATCGATAAAATCCTGACTACTGCTATCGATGGATTTCATCTGTACCATCACATCCATTCCAAAAGTCGGTGGCACATCCAAAACCTCTTTCGTTTCCATTTTTTCTGCATCGCTAATCATCAAATAATCAGGATTTTTTGTTTCCAGCAGTTCCCTCGCACCATTCTGTACAGAAGGAACTTCCATCTGCATCCCCATCATTGGCTCTGGCAAAGTAATCTGCACAGGAATACAAAGCCGTACAACAATCACTAACCACAGCAGATACCGCCATTTTGCGCCATATCTTTTACCCAAAGTTTTAGAACATAAAGCAAATACCAAAATCACAGGAATCGCAAACAAACTCATTTCCCATACATTTTGAAAAATTGCATCCATGGTCATTCACCCCCTGTTTTGGAACGGATAAATGCCGCAAGTTCATCCAGATCCGCTTCGGAAATGGATTTGCTGTCGTAAAGGCTTGCAAACAACTTCGTTACGGAACAATCATTCACCTTTTCAAAAAAAGCTTTATTTTCTACAGCCAGATAATCCTTTTCCTGAATCAAAGGACTATAAAAGCGATTCTTTCCTTCTTTGTAACTATCCAGAAAACCTCGATCGATCAAGCGGTTCAGAAGTGTCTGTAAGGCAGATACATTCCAAGGTCTGTTTTCTTCAAGTAATTCTTTCACTTCTGAGGTGGAAATCGTCTTTCCACTCGCCCAGATAACTTTCATAATTTCTAATTCTGTATCAGGTAATCGCATAATATCTTTCATTTCTCCACCTCCTACATTTGTATGTTTGATTATATCTTACATTTGTAGGAGTTTGGTGTCAAGTACTATACCTCTATAATTATAAAAATTAAGATTCTCTTAGGAATTTAAAATAAAAAGGAGTACAAAATGTACTCCTTAAAAACTCATATATCTGCACTTTCAGTATCCAAAGGCATTTCAGCCGCCGGAAGCATCATATCTACTTTAAATAAATCTCCATCGATTTTTAATGTAAATTTTCCTTTTTGCAGGTGAACCAAAGACTGTGCAATATTCAACCCCAGACCGCTACCTTCTGTATGACGAGAACTGTCACCGCGCACAAAACGTTCCATCAGCTCATCCACGGGAATATTCAGGGCATCCTTACTGATATTTTTCACAGAAAGTGCAATCATATCATCCTCTTTCATAATATCAATATAAACTCTTGTACCAGGCTGAGAATATTTGCAAACATTACTCAGTAGATTACTCATCACACGCCATGTCAGATTCCCATCAACCATAGCAAATACAGATGGCTCATTATGATACACAACTGGCTCAAGATTTGCCAGATTCAGTTTTTCCTCATACTCTGCAATAGCCTGTGTTACCAGTTCAACCAAATCTGTAGGAGCAAGATTTGCTTTTATGTTTCCAGTAGTCGCTTTTGATGCTTCGACCAGATCTTCTGTCAGCTTCTTTAATCGATTCGACTGTCTATCTAATACTTCTACATATTCCAGAGCCTTTTCAGGCAGTTCTTCCTTCTTCAGCAGATCTACATAGTTGATGATAGAAGTCAGCGGTGTCTTGATATCGTGAGAAACATTTGTGATAAGTTCTGTTTTCAGACGTTCGGATTTCATTTTCTGATTCAGTGCAATGGCAAACCCTTTGGAAACACTATTCAGATGTTCCCCATGCTTACGAAACAGAGGAAACATTCTCTGTGTGTCAACTTTGTTTTTCAGATTGCCTTTTGCCAGCTCTTCACCGCCCTTTTCCAATCTACGCATCTGAGCCGCTATAGAACAGAACAGGAACAAAAATGCCAGATTCAAAAGAACAGCTGGTAATTCACCTATAATATAAATACAGGAAATGAGCAGCCATGCAACAGCCACTTTCCACATGAGAGGAATGGCTTTCAGAGCATCCAGGAACCACGTAAACACCTTTCCGCAAAGGCGTAAAAGTCGATAACAGATGGTGTTTTGATAGAAGTATCTGCCTAACTTAATACGGGTCGCCATGGTCAGGATCGTTGCCAGTACTAAAATAGAAATAATCAGAATGCCAATGACACCAACGATAATAGCTTCCATGCGGTTAAAAGGATTACCATCCAACATCATAATACCGATGCCCAGACTACCACCAACAGTGAATAATAGATACAGATCTAACGGAAGTTTATCCTGAATATTGAGTACGATTTCTTCCTTTCCTGCCTGATGCCCCGCAGCACAAAGTAGAAATACTAAACACAGGGCAAAAATCAGAGTGCTGAAACCAAAAACAGGTATCAGAACATCGTGAATGTCATAAATCTTCTGATGCAGTCGGAAAGTATGGCTGTAATCATCGGATACTACAGGAGGTTCTACGATATAACCCTCCACGACTACCTCAGCCATTTCTGCATCCCCAACAGCTTCTTTCATGACCTCATGATTTTCTTCTACATAAACAGGATATAATGTAAAAGTATTTTTTTCTACCAGAACAGTATGCTCTTCAGCATTCAGATTTTCCATCAA
>JAFZDV010000194.1 GCA_017560955.1 Anaerotignum sp. | reverse complement strand
GTTATCTGTGTAAAATTGCACTGATAGACGGGGATGAGATTTCCGGCAATGCCTATAACCATCGCCTTCGTTATGTGGATGAAACCATCCGCAGAGGCGATATTCTCGACAGAGAGGGTGAAATTCTGGCAACCAGCGTTCTGCAGAATGATGGTACTTATTACAGAGAATATCCTCGTGCCAGAATGGCGGCCCATATCACAGGCTACAGCAGTGTAGCCAAAAGTGGTGTGGAAGCATCGGAAAATTTTACGCTGATGGCACTGAAAAATGAATTTTTCCAGCGTGTCAGCGGTATCATCAGAAAAACAGAACTGGTGGGCAATAGCGTTGCTCTTACCGTAGATATGGATATTCAGAGTACAGCAGGTAATCTCCTTGGCAGTGCAAAAGGTGCTGTTGTTGTAATGGAACCTTCCACGGGCAGAGTACTTGCACTGCAGGCATATCCTGATTTCAATCCCAACAGCGTAGCAACGCAGTGGGAAACCCTGCGTGACCATAAAGACAGTCCTTTGGTCAATCGTGCGACACAGGGGGTATATCCTCCCGGCTCTACCTTTAAAACAGTAACTGCGCTGGCGGCTATGGAACATTATCCCAACTGGCAGAATTTTACGGTGGAATGTACAGGGGAAATGGATTTTCAGGATAAAGTGATCCATTGCTACAATAACAGAGCTCATGGCACTGTAGATATGAAGGCGGCGCTGGCTGCTTCCTGCAACTGCTATTTTGCAGCCCTTGCAAAAGAAATGGGTGCAGGTGATCTGGCGAAAACGATGCGTCAGGTGGGCATGGATCAATCCAGCCATTTTGAACTGGAAACCAGCGGAAATAATATTTATCTGGCAAAAGGTGCAACGGAAAGTGAACTGGTGGAAACTGCTATCGGTCAGGGTAGAACAGGCGTCACACCTTTGTATATGGCAATGCTTGCCTCTGCCATTGCCAATGACGGCATGATGATGCAGCCTTATATCGTTGACCATGTGGTATATCCCAATGGCAATACAGGCAAAAACACAGTGCCTAGAAAACTGATGGAGATCTGCTCCGCAGAAGAGGCGTCTTTACTGAAGGATATGATGACAGAAGTCGTGACCAGTGGCACTGGCTCTGCGGCGGCAGTCAGCGGTATCACTGTTGCCGGTAAAACAGGTACAGCGGAAAATGCGACAGGGAATGACCACAGCTGGTTCATCGGCTTTGCTCCTGCGGAAGATCCTAAGGTAGCGGTGGCTGTTCTGATCGAAAATTCCAACTATGGCAGTGCTACACCTATTGCTGGTAAAGTGATCCGTTCGGCACTGAGTGAACTGGGAGAATACTAAAGAGGTGTTCAGATGGAACTGAAATTTGACACATCAAAAACATATGCTGTTGCGCTGGAAGGCGGCGGTGCCAAAGGTGCTTATGAGGCAGGTGTATGGAAGGCTCTGGATGAAGCAGGTGTGAAATACAATGCTGTAGCAGGTACTTCCGTTGGCGCGCTGAATGGTGCCATGATGGCTTCCCGTGATCTGGAAACAGCACTGCATCTGTGGGAGAATGTGAAATTCTCGCAGGTATTCGATGCAGATGATGAGCAGATGAAAAAAATATATGATAAAGATCTGGAAGGTCTTGATCTGAAAGGTCTGCTGAAGGATTTTGTGGAGATCGTAAAAGACGGCGGTCTGGATATTGAGCCTTTACGACAGATGATGGAAGAATCTCTGGATGAAGAAAAGGTACGGAATTCGGATGTTGAGTTTTTCTTTGTCACCTATTCCTTAACGGATAAAGAAGAAGTAGAAATTTCTGCAAAGGAACTGGAAGAAGGCAAACTGATCGATATGCTCCTTGCCAGTGCTTATGTTCCTGTGTTCCAGAGAAAGAAACTGAATGGGAAGGATTATGTGGACGGCAGTGTGCAGAATATCGTTCCGATCGATTCTTTGCTGAAAAGAGGGTATCGTGATATTATTATGATCCGCATTTATGGTCTGGGTTTTGAAAAGAAAATACAGATTCCTGAAGATGTGAACCTGATCACCATTGCCCCCAGAGAAAAGCTGGGAGGTATCCTGCAGTTTGATTCCGAAAGCACAAAAAGGGATATGAAACTGGGGTATTATGATGGTCTGCGTATGCTGTACGGTTTAAGCGGATGGAAATATTACATCGACCGTCAGTGGACGGAAATGCAGGCTTATATGGTGCTGCAGGGGTTGGTGCATAGATTTTCTGATGAATCTGTTTCCTTACGAGAAATGAATGAGGAAATACTGCCCAGACTTGCACGTAAACTGAAGGTGAAGGAAGGAGACTATTATGATCTGCTGCTTTCTTTTCTGGAATGGCATGCAGAACAGGCGGGGATCGATCCTTTTTCCATCAGAACGGAGGAAGAGTTCATGCAGGAAGTCATTTCCTGTTGGAAAAATCAGAATTAAAAATATTTAATCTATAACAGGGTCTTTTTTGAGCAGAAAAAGATCCTGCTTTTTTATTTTTTAACAAAAAAATGTACAGTCAATGAATTATTGAGCAGTGAGAAAGAGCGGAATATCAAGGAAAACTGTATACATAAGGAAAAAATGGAAAGAGGTGAATATGAGATATTGCAAATAATTTAACAAAGTTGCAAGGGAGAAATAGAATCGGCTAAAGCCTTCAAAGGAGATAGGATTTAAAATGTGTAATTCGCAGGTCTTTTCTTCTTTTGAATTTGAAGCAGCAGAGAGGACCCAGAGGAAAGGAATTTACAAAAACAGAAGATAAAATAGGGGAAAATAAGACTCTTTTTACAATAAAACTGCAAAAATAGGTAGTATGCAAAGTACTTTGTATACAAAAAAAGAACTTTTTTGCTGATTGGGACACTTTTTGTCGCTTTTTCTGAAATAAAAACAAATTTTTAACAAATTGGGTTGAAATGTAAAAACTTTGATGTTATAATCAATGCAATACAGGAGGACTATGTCCATATGCCTGTATAAGCGAATGATAAGGACTTATATTTCAGAAAAAGAGGGGATATAGGTTTTTTGTGATGTCATTCGCAGTGTGATCCGCATTATTAAGTAACACGGGGACAGCGGGTCACGCCCAAACATTCTTCATGATTGTTTATCGCATGGTCAAATATACGATAGAGGAGGGAAACGAAGATGTATACAATGGGCATTGACGTCGGCTCCGCTTCTTCCAAGGTAGTAATCCTGAAAGACGGCAAAGACGTTGTAGCTTCTGAGGTTGTACAGGTTGGTACAGGCTCTACAGGTCCCAAGAAAGCAATCGAAGCGGCTTTCGAAGCAAGTGGTCTGAAACAGGAAGACATCGCCTTCACTGTTGCCACAGGCTATGGCAGATTCTCTCTGGAAGCTGACAAACAGTTCTCCGAGATCAGCTGTCACGCAAAAGGTATTTTCTTTTTGGTACCCACTGCACGTACTATCATTGATATCGGCGGTCAGGACGCGAAAGCGATCAGACTGGATAACAAAGGTGGTATCAAGCAGTTTTTTATGAACGATAAATGTGCGGCAGGTACAGGTCGTTTCATCGAGGTTATGGCCAGAGTTCTGGAAACAACACTGGATGAAATGGCGACACTGGACGAACTCGCAACAGAAACAGCACCTATCAGCAGTACTTGTACTGTATTTGCTGAATCTGAAGTTATTTCTCAGCTTTCCAAAGGCACAAGCAGAAATAACATTGCAAAAGGGGTTCACATGTCCGTAGCTAGCAGAGCTTGCGGTCTTGCATACAGAGGCGGTCTGGAACACGATGTTGTTTTCACAGGCGGCGTTGCTAAAAATGCAGGCGTAGTAAGAGCTGTGTCTAGCGTATTGAAAACAGATGTAATTGTGGCACCCAATCCACAAACAACAGGCGCTCTCGGTGCGGCACTGTTCGCATACGAAGCGGCAAACAAAAAATAATAAGAAAGAGGGATTAGAATGAGTTTAACACAAGGCATGGCAGCAAAAAAATTGTTAGGCTACTATCAGAACAAAGCTGATCAGGACGCAAGAGACGCTAAAGCGAGAGGCGAACTGGTTTGTTGGTCCGCATCCGTAGCTCCTTCCGAATTCTGCGTAACAATGGGTATCGCTATGATTTACCCCGAAACACACGCAGCTGGTATCGGTGCTAGAAAAGGTGCTATCGATATGCTGGATGTTGCAACAAGAAAAGGTTACAACATTGACTGCTGTTCTTACGGTAGAGTAAACATGGGCTACATGGAATGTCTGAAAGAAGCAGCTATCACAGGTAGAAAACCCGAAGTTCTGGTTAACTCCCCCGCAGCTGATGTTCCCCTGCCCGACCTGGTAATCACATGTAACAATATCTGTAACACACTGCTGAAATGGTACGAAAACCTGGCTGCAGAACTGGATATTCCCTGCATCGTAATCGACGTACCTTTCAACCACACAATGCCTATCCCCGAATATGCAAAAGCATATATCGCTGATCAGTTCAGAAACGCTATTTCTCAGCTGGAAGTAATCTGCGGCAGACCTTTCGACTGGAAAAAATTCAAGGAAGTTAAAGACCAGACACAGCGTTCCGTATACCACTGGAACAGAATCGCTGATATGGCTAAATACAAACCCTCTCCTCTGAATGGTTTCGACCTGTTCAACTACATGGCACTGATCGTAGCTTGCCGTTCTCTGGACTATGCTGAAATCACATTCAAAGCATTCGCTGATGAACTGGAAGCTAACCTGAAAGCTGGCGTTTACGCTTTCAAAGGTGCAGAAAAAACAAGATTCCAGTGGGAAGGTATCGCTGTATGGCCTCACCTGGGTCACACATTCAAAACAACAAAGAACCTGGGCGCTATCATGACAGGTACAGCATACCCCGACCTGTGGAACCTGGAATATGACGCAAACGATGAATCCCTGCACTCCATGGCAGAAGCTTACACAAAAATCTACATCAACACATGTCTGTCCAACAAAGTTGATGTTCTGCTGAAAATCATGGAAAAAGGTCAGATCGATGGTACAATCTACCACCTGAACAGATCTTGTAAGCTGATGTCCTTCCTGAACGTAGAAACAGCTGAAATCATCAAAGGCGTAAACGGTAAACCTTACGTATCCTTCGATGGTGACCAGACAGACCCTAACGTATTCTCCCCTGCACAGTACGAAACACGTGTACAGGCACTGGTAGAAATGATGGAAGCTAACTTAGCAGCAGAATAATTTGAGGAGGAGAAAACGATGAGTAAAGTAGAAGCTATCTTATCCCAACTGAAAGAAGTTGCAGCTAATCCTAAAAAAGCAATGGATGACTATAAAGCTGAAACAGGTAAAGGCGCTGTAGGTATCATGCCTATCTACGCTCCCGAAGAAATGGTACATGCAACAGGTTACCTGCCTATGGGTATCTGGGGTGCTCAGGGCAAACAGATCTCCAAAGCACGTACATACCTGCCCGCATTCGCATGCTCCATCATGCAGCAGGTAATGGAACTGCAGTGTGAAGGCGCTTATGATGAACTGGCAGCAGTTCTGTTCTCCGTTCCTTGTGACACACTGAAATGTCTGTCCCAGAAATGGAAAGGCGCTAACGCTGACAAAGTAATCGTATTCACACACCCTCAGAACAGAGGCCTGGAAGCAGCTAACAAATTCCTGGTAACAGAATACGAACTGGTTAAAGCACAGCTGGAAGCTTACCTGGGCGTTAAAATCACAAACGCAGCTCTGGAAAACTCCATCGCTATCTACAACGAAAACAGAGCAGTAATGCGCGAATTCGTTAAAGTAGCAGCTGACTACCCTCAGGTTATCAGCGCTGTAGATCGTCACGCTGTATTCAAAGCAAGACAGTTCATGCTGAAAGAAAAACACACAGCACTGGTTAAAGAACTGATCGCTGAAGTTAAAGCAATGCCCGTACAGCCTTGGGACGGCAAAAAAGTTGTTGTAACAGGTATCATGCTGGAACCCAACCAGGTTCTGGAAATCTTCGACGAATTCAAACTGGCTATCGTTGATGACGACCTGGCTCAGGAATCCAGACAGATCCGTGTTGACGTTCTGGACGGCGAAGAAGGCCCTCTGTACAGAATGGCTAAAGCATGGCAGCAGATGTACGGTTGCTCCGTTGCAACTGATACAAAAAAAGGCAGAGGCAAAATGCTGATCAACAAAGTTGCTCAGACAGAAGCTGACGCTGTAATCGTTGCTATGATGAAATTCTGTGATCCCGAAGAATGGGATTACCCTGTATACTACAGAGAATTCGAAGAAAAAGGCATCAAAAACCTGATGATCGAAGTTGACCAGGAAGTTACATCCTTCGAACAGGTTAAAACAAGACTGCAGTCCTTCGTAGAAATGCTGTAATTCCTACCGCATTATCTCTGACGGAAATGTAAATAAACAGGGGTAGGCGACTACCCCTGTTCTTCTAATATTGTGAAGCAAAACAAAAAAATTTTTATAGGAGGTCTAACATAATGGCTAGACAGGTAAAAATTATTACTGCTGCTGAAGCTGCTGCGCTGATCAAAAATGGCGATACAGTTACAACTAGCGGTTTCGTAGCATCTGCTATTCCCGAAGCTCTGGATAGAGCTGTAGAAGAAAGATTCCTGGCAACAGGTGAACCTAGAGATCTGTTCTATGTATACTGCGGTTCTCAGGGTAACAAAGACGGTCGTGGTGCTGAACACTTCGCACACGAAGGTCTGCTGAAAAGATTCATGGCTGGTCACTGGGCAACAATCCCTGCAATGCAGAAACTGGCTCTGGACAACAAAATTGAAGCTTACAACGTATCTCAGGGTGCTCTGTGCCACCTGTTCAGAGATATCGCTGCTCATAGACCCGGCTACCTGACAAAAGTAGGTATGGGTACATTTATCGACCCCAGAAACGGCGGCGGTAAAGTAAACGCTAAAACAACAGAAGATTACATCAAACTGGTTAACTTCGAAGGCGAAGACTATCTGTTCTACCCTGCATTCCCTATCAATGTAGCTATGATCAGAGGTACATACGCTGACGAAGCTGGTAACATCTCCTTCGAAAAAGAAGTTTCTCCTCTGGAAGGTACATCCGTATGTCAGGCTGTTAAAAACAGCGGCGGTATCGTTATCGTTCAGGTAGAAAAAGTTGTTAAAGCTGGTACACTGGATCCTCGTCTGGTTAAAGTTCCCGGCATCTATGTTGACTACGTAGTAGTTGCTGATCCTAAAGATCACCAGCAGACACTGGATTGTGATTACGATCCCGCTCTGTCCGGCGAAATGAGAAACCCTGACGTAGCTCCCGCTCCACTGCCTCTGGATGCTAAAAAAATCATCGGTCGTCGTGGCGCTCTGGAACTGGAAAAAGACGTTGCAGTTAACCTGGGCGTAGGTGCTCCTGAATACGTTGCTTCCGTAGCTAACGAAGAAGGCATCGGCGACTTCATGACACTGACAGTAGAAGGCGGCGCTGTTGGCGGCGTACCCGCTGGCGGTATCAGATTCGGTGCTGCTTACAACGCAGACGCACTGCTGGATCAGGGCTACCAGTTCGACTTCTACGATGGCGGCGGTCTGGACCTGTGCTACCTGGGTCTGGCTGAATGTGACCCTAAAGGCTGCATCAACGTTTCCAGATTCGGTCCTCGTATCGCTGGTTGCGGTGGTTTCATCAACATCACACAGTGCACACCTAAAGTATTCTTCTGTGGTACATTTACAGCAGGCGGTCTGAAAGTTAAAGTTGAAGACGGCAAAGTTGTAATCGTACAGGAAGGTAAACAGAAAAAATTCGTTAAATCTGTTGAACAGATCACATTCAACGGCGACATCGCTAACGAACGTGGTCAGCAGGTTATGTACATGACAGAAAGATGTGTATTCGTTCTGAAAGAAGACGGCCTGCACCTGACAGAAATCGCACCTGGTATCGATCTGCAGACACAGATCCTGGATCAGATGGAATTCGAACCTATCGTTGATAGAGACGAAAACGGCGAAATCAAACTGATGCCCGCTTCTCTGTTCGAACCCGGTCTGATGGGTCTGAAAGAAATGAAAGCTTGATCCTTAACGGAATCTTCTGAATTTCATAAATAAAAACTGCCCTCGTCCTTTGGACGGGGGCTTTTTTCGTATAAAATATTCCATTTTGCCAATACTGAGATAAAAGGAGGAATGGAATATGGATTTTAAAAACAGTGAAACGAAAGAAAACCTGATGCGAGCTTTTGCAGGGGAAAGTCAGGCAAGAAACCGTTATACTTTTGCGGCAGAACAGGCAAAAGAACAGAAACTGCATGTGGTAGAAGCCGTTTTTAAATTTACAGCAGGGCAGGAGAAGGAGCATGCTGAAATTTTCTATAATCATCTGAAGGAACTGGCAGGGGAGCATGTGGAAATTGATGGCAGTTATCCTGTAGATATCTATGAAACAGTGCTGGAAGTGCTGAAAGCTGCAAGGGATAACGAGTATGAGGAATATGAACCTATTTATCAGTCTTTTGGTGATAAGGCGTTGGAAGAAGGCTTTCCGAAAGTGGCAGCATCTTTCCATCACATTGCACATATTGAAAAGGTTCACGGGGATCGATTTGCAGAATTGGCAGATCTGCTGGAACAGAATAAACTGTTTATCAGTGATGTGGAATGTAAATGGATGTGTTTGAACTGTGGCTTTGTGTATGAAGGAAAGGAAGCGCCGCAGCAATGTCCTGTTTGTCAGCATGATAAAGGGTACTTCATTCGTTTTGAACTGGCACCATACTCAAAATAAAAATAACCCCGATTTCTCGGGGTTTTCTTTATTAGAAAGGCGCATCTTCAATTTCATTGCCATTAATGGTTGCTTTTTCATCCTCTTCCAAAGGAATAACGATGCATTTCTTACCATTGATGATTTCTGTTTTGATGACAGGCAGTTTTTCAGGAGAAACCTGCAGAATAATTTCCTTTTCGGGAAGTTCAGCAGGAGATTCTTTTTCTTCCAGCTGCTGTTTCAGAGATTCGACTTCTAATGCCAGAATTTCAGCTTTTTTCTGAGCTGCACGGGCATTCAGAGCTTTATTGTCGATCAGATTTTCTGCAAGGGGAGGGGCATCACCAAATTCTTCCTTGCAGATTTCTTCTACTTTTGCAATTACGTCTTCAGAAAGACCTTTATCAGCCATAGCCTCTCGAATAGAGTCGGAGGTCAGAAGAACAGGATCATTTTCAAAGATATTTTTATGTTCATCAACGATATCGCTCAGATCCTGCTGAATATCGAGAATGATGTTTTTTGCATCTTCTACTTCAGTGGAAATTACTTCTTTCAGAATAGCATGAAAAGCTTTCTTTTCTTCTGTTGCAGTGCGTTTGGGTTCACAGCCAAGAGCTTCGCGCATGAAGTCAGGCTGTGC
>JAFZDV010000193.1 GCA_017560955.1 Anaerotignum sp. | reverse complement strand
GGTGGTCACACCTTTGACGGGAACGCCTTCTGCGTTATAGCAGATCAGTTCTGCGTGAACTTCGGGATTTTCTTCGATTTTTTCGGCATCTACGATGGCTTTTACGCTGGTTACGGAATCCACCAGAGAAGCAGGACCCATGACCACTACGGTTTCTGCACTCAACAGTGGTTCGGAAAGGTAAGTGCCGTCTTCGATGCTGCCGTTCAGTTTGATTTCAACAGGCATTTCCTTGGAAACCATGGTTTCGACGATCACTTCCACTACGGCAGGGGTTTTGCTGCTGATGCCGTAAGTATTGCCGCCCTGTACGGAAACGGAAACGGGCAGCGCCACCACATCGCCTTTGACCGCATAGGCCAGTTCGGCGAAGTCAACGGATGCTGTGATCCATTCGGGATTCTGGTTCAGTCTGTCCAGAGCTGTTCTCTGGGCTTTTACTTTTACATTGATCTTTGTATTTTTCAGTTCTTCCAGATTTCCTGCAGTCAGGCCCTTATTGGTCAGCACTTCCATATTCTGAATGATGAGAGGTCTGCTGTAGGTTCTGGTGTCAACGGGCTGGTCGATGTTGATGACCATGAACCACAGAATGGTTGCAATGGCGATGGAAAGCAGTTTCCAGCCAAAATCTTTGAAGAGGACTTCTTTAAACTTTTTCATAGTCAGTTACAGCCCCCTTTTCCAGATATTTACGAAAGGTTTTTTGTTGGTTTCTTTCTGAGGCTGAGAGATCATACCCTTCAGCTGGTCTGTGGTCAGGTTGCGGTAAAGCACACCGCCCCTTGCCAGAGAGATGGCACCTGTTTCTTCGGAAACAACGATAACATAGGCATCGGAAACTTCACTGGCGCCGATGGCTGCTCTGTGGCGTGTGCCCAGTTCCATGCTGATTTCGTTGCTGTCGGTCAGAGGCAGGAAGCAGGTTGCTGCTGCCACGCGGTTATGACGTACGATCACCGCACCGTCGTGCAGTGGTGTGTTGTGTTCAAAAATATTGATGAGCAGCTGGCTGCTTACGATGGCATCGATGGGGATACCTGTACGTTCCAGATCGCCCAGAGGCACTTCCTGTTCGATCAGGATGAGGGCACCTGTTTTCACAGCGCCCATTTTTGCTGCCGCTTTTACGATCTCATCTACGGTACGATTGTTCGCTTTGTCATCGGCTTCTTCGTTGTTGCGGACGAAGGAGTTGATGAAACGGCCTTTGCCCAGCTGTTCCAGCGCTTTACGCAGTTCCGGCTGGAATACAACGATCACGGCGATGATACCAACGGAGATAGTATTGGAAAGGATGAACAGGATGGTGTTCAGTTTTAACAGCGTTGCAACGGCTGCCAGCGCAAAAATCACCAGGATACCTTTGAACAGTACCCATGCCCTTGTTTCCTTGATCCAGAAGATCAGTTTATAAATGATGTAAGCAACCAGAAGGATATCCAGAATATCCGTAAAGCCGAGGGACGGCCTTGCGAATTCGGTAATGCCCAGGCTGCTGAAAAGTCCTTTGAAAGTTTCCATAGTCCACACCCTGTCTGTTCGAATTTTCGTGTTGTTTTCAGGGGATATCTGCCGTCATACAGGCACAGAAATCCATTATTTTTTAGTATAACATAAAGGCAGGGGAAATGTCATGAAAAGATAGCGAAAAAACGACTATTTTTCTGTTTTTTTAAAAGGATATGGTTTTTGCACGGTTTTGTTTAAAATATGCAGTTTTTTGGTGTCGGTTTTAGGCAATTTTGATTGGATACATGTCGAAAATCGATTGACTTTGGGTATTGTTTGTGCTTAAATATTAGTATAAAGGGTAGAAGTGCGCACTTTCACGAAGTGCTGTCTGCCCCGATTGTCTGACACTTATTAAATTCTTTATTTTTAAGGAGGAAGAAAAAATGAATTATACATTCGCTAACAGAATGGATCGTCTGAAAGGTTCCGCAGTTAGAGAACTGATGGCTCTGACAGCAAGACCCGAAGTTATCTCTTTCGCAGGCGGTATGCCCGCTCCCGAACTGTTCCCCATCGAAGGCGTTAAAGCAGCAGCTTGCGCAGTTCTGGATGAAATGGGTCAGAAAGCAATGCAGTATGCTCCTACAGAAGGTTACATCCCTCTGAGAGAACAGATCGTAAAAAGAATGGAAGAAAGACTGCACATCAAAACAGACATCGACCATGTACTGGTAACATCCGGTTCCCAGCAGGGTCTGGACTTCGCAGCTCGCGTATTCCTGAACCCCGGCGACGTTATCCTGGTTGAATCTCCTTCCTATGTTGGTGCTCTGAACGCATTCAATGCTTGCGAACCTACATACGTAGAAGTTCCTACAGATGACTACGGTATGATCCCCGAAGAACTGGAAAAAATTCTGGAAACAACAGAAAACGTTAAACTGATCTACGTTATCCCCGACTTCCAGAACCCCTCCGGTAAAACATGGTCCATGAAGAGAAGAGAACACTTCATGGAACTGGTAAACAAATATGAAATCCCCGTTCTGGAAGATAACCCTTACGGCGACCTGCGTTTCGAAGGCGAATATCTGCCTTCCCTGAAATCCATGGATACAAAAGACCTGGTAATCTTCCTGGGCACAATGTCCAAAGTATTCTGCCCCGGTCTGCGTATTGGTTGGGTTTGCGCTCCCGCTCCCGTACTGGCTAAATTCAACTTCGTAAAACAGGGTGCTGACCTGCAGGTATCCTCCTTCGACCAGATGCTGTGCTCCAAATTCATGGAAATGTACGATCTGAACGAACATGTTGAAAAAATCAAAGCAGTTTACAAAGTAAGAAGAGACCTGATGCTGAAAACAATGGAAGAAACATTCCCCGAAGGCGTTACATGGACAGTTCCCGAAGGTGGTCTGTTCACATGGGTAACTCTGCCCGAAGGCGTTGACGCTGGTCAGATCGCTCCCAAACTGCTGGAACAGAACGTAGCATACGTTCCCGGTGCTGCTTTCTATCCTTACCCTGGTAAAGAAAACCACTTCCGTATGAACTACTCCAACGCTACAGAAGAAAATCTGGTAATCGGCGTTAAGAGAATCGGTGCAGTTCTGACACAGGTTCTGGCTGAAAAATAATTTTTGCTGAATAGCAAATAGCCAAATGAATCAAAAAGAGCCCTCCTT
>JAFZDV010000192.1 GCA_017560955.1 Anaerotignum sp. | reverse complement strand
GTTTCCGTCGTTTTTTTCGCAGCAGTTTTGGCAGGTGTTTTCTTATTTTTCTGTTCCGCCAAATTTCTCACCTCGTCTATATTCATATCAAAAGATAAAATTTTCTAACGCTTTATTATAGCACGAAATTCTTTTTCACGCAAATATCCCCCATGCCACCAGGCACAGGGGATACATGCTTTTTTATGCTTTTTTCGGCAGTGAAAGGGCCACAACTGTGCCAAGGATCAGCACAAATCCAACAAAGTCCATGATATGGAAATCTGCGCCGAGGAATACCAGAGAAACGATGACCGCCACGATTGGCTCGATCATTCCCAGCAGGCTTCCCATAAAAGGCCCAACGATGCTGACCCCCTTCAGATACAGGGAAAAAGCCACTGCCGTACCAATGATAACTACCCCAGCCGTAGCCAGCACTGTTCCTCTATCAAACACGACTGCATATTCCCATGGACGCACTACAATGAGCATTACAATGCCTGCAATGAACATAGCATAGCCCACAACAGAATACACACCATATTTTCTTAACAAATCACCGGAAAGCAGATTATAGGCCGCTGCAGAGGCCGCCGCCCCAAGACCAAAAATCAACGCCAGCATGGTAATGGTCATACTGTGAATATCGCCATGGGTACTCAGGAAGAATACCCCCAGCAAGGCACAGAAAATAGCCGCCGCCTCAAATTTCTTCGGCAGACGCTTTCCTTTCATACAGACAATCGCCAGAATAATCAAAGGATTCAAAGACTGTAATACTGTTGCTGTACCTGCATTAGAATATTGAATCGCTGCAAAATATGTGTACTGACAGGTCAGCATACCACCGATGGAAAAAATCAGCAGTCGTTTTTTATCCACAGGATTTTTCCAGACATCCCCCATCTTTTTCTTTGTCAGCATCAATCCCAGTACCACCAGCAGCAGTCCTGCAAACACCAGACGCATGGTCACCAGCCATTCCGCTGTAATACCTTTTTCCTGAAATAAATATTGTCCAAAACAGCCGGAAAGCCCCCAACACGCCCCACCGGAGAGGGTGATCAAAATCCCTGCTGTACGATTTTCTTTGGTACTCATGTTTTTCACCTCAAGGATTAGGATACTACCATTCCATCTTTTTTTCAACAAAAGAAAACCCACCCTCAAATGAGAGTGGGTTGAAATTCGTATGATATCGAATTAGATTGTGTAACCGTTTGCTTTCAGAGCAGCTACCATTTCTTCGTAGTGAGCTTTGTTTCTTGTTTCAACTGTTACGTCTACTACTACGTTGGATACAGCTACGCCTTTTGCTCTTCTGTTGTGTTCTACATCCAGAATGTTAGCGCCTGTTTCGGAGATGATCTGCAGCAGCTGGATCAGCTGACCGGGTTTATCAGCCATCATTACAGAGAATTCAGCGATTCTGCCGTTTTCCTGCAGGCCTTTGTCGATGATTCTGTCCAGAACGTTAACGTCTACGTTACCACCGGAAACAACACATACAACGTTTTTGCCAGCGATGTCTACTTTGTTTGTCATAGCAGCAGCTACGGAAACAGCACCAGCGCCTTCAGCTACCATTTTGTGTTTTTCCAGCAGCATCAGGATAGCGGAAGCAATTTCTGCTTCTGTTACTGTTACAACGCCGTCAACATATTTCATAACAGCTTCGAATGTCAGGTCGCCGGGTTCTTTAACAGCGATACCGTCAGCCATTGTTGCTACGCTAGCCAGTTTTTCGATTTTTTTGTGTTCTACGGACTGTTTCATGGAAGGAGCACCTGCTGCCTGAACGCCGTATACTTTACAGTTGGGGTTGATTGCTTTTACAGCTGTTGCGATACCAGCGATCAGACCGCCGCCACCGATGGGGCACAGAATTACTTCAGCTTCGGGCAGTTTTTCCAGAATTTCCAGAGCTACTGTACCCTGACCAGCCATAACGTATTCATCGTTGAAGGGGTGCAGGAATGTGTAGCCGTGTTCTTTCTGCAGTTCTACTGCTTTTGCAGCTGCGTCATCGTATACGCCGGGAACCAGAACAACTTCTGCGCCGTAGCTCTTTGTAGCTTCTACTTTAGCCAGAGGAGCACCTGCGGGCATGCAGATTGTAGCTTTGATACCTTTTTTCTGAGCGGACAGAGCTACACCCTGAGCGTGGTTACCTGCGGAACAAGCGATTACACCTTTTGCTGCTTCTTCTTCTGTCAGGCTGTTTGTTTTTACATAAGCGCCTCTCAGTTTGAAGGAACCTGTCAGCTGCATGTTTTCACATTTGATGTAAACATTTGCATTGGGGTTGATGAATGCGGATTCGTACATAGGTGTTACTCTAGCAACGCCTTCCAGTGTTTTTTTAGCTTCCTGAATCATTTCCAGTGTTAACATGATGATCACTCCTGTTTCTTAATATTGTTAATTATTTGTCGTTATTCCAAGGACATTTGTTTGCCCTTTGTCTTTCTCTCGAATACACCCTCATTATAGTCCCGAAAATCCGTTTTCGTCAACGTTTTTTTGCGATTTTTTTCACATTTTTCTCGATTTTGTCAGATGTTCCAGCCATTCCACCAGACATGTACAAATCTCCATACATGATAAAATAACATGGACATTTCTTGTGCGTTTTTCCATACAAGGAAACTTTTTCACAAAAAAAGAGTACCTTACGGTACTCTTGATTTTCTTTTATGCAGAAGGTCTGCTGCTTTTACGCTTACGCATGCGCTGCAGAGGTTCTCTGTTTTCATTGTGGATATATTCAGGAGCTGTTTCGCCATTTACCACCGCTTCTGTGATAACACAGCGTTCCACAGTTGTTTCTGTAGGGATTTCATACATCACAGGGTTGATGAATTCTTCCATGATGGCACGCAGACCACGAGCGCCTGTTTCTCTTTCCATAGCTTTTCTTGCAATGGCTCTCAGTGCTTCTTCCTTGAATTCCAGAATCACATCGTCCAGTGCAAACAGATATTCATACTGTTTTGTCAGTGCATTCTTGGGTTCTGTCAGAATATGCACGAATGCATCTTCATCCAGATTATCCAGTGTTACCACTACGGGCAGACGGCCAATGAATTCAGGGATCAGACCATATTTCAGCAGATCCTGAGGCATCAGGCTTCTCAGCAGTTCATCGTTTGTTTTATCCAGTTTGCTGTGAGATTCTGCACCGAAACCGATCACTTTATGACCCATACGGTTCTGAATGATCTTTTCGATACCGCCGAAAGCACCGCCGCAGATGAACAGGATGTTTGTTGTATCGATCTGCAGGAATTCCTGATGAGGATGTTTTCTGCCGCCCTGAGGGGGTACGCTTGCCACAGTGCCTTCCAGGATCTTCAGCAGTGCCTGCTGTACGCCTTCACCGCTGACATCTCTTGTGATGGATACATTTTCACTTTTCTTTGTGATCTTATCGATCTCGTCGATATAGATGATACCGCGTTCTGCACGTTCAATATCGTAATCTGCAGCCTGGATCAGTTTCAGCAGGATGTTTTCAACGTCTTCACCAACGTAACCCGCTTCTGTCAGAGATGTTGCATCAGCAATGGCAAAAGGAACATTCAGAACCTTCGCCAGAGTCTGTGCCAGCAGAGTCTTACCTGTACCGGTAGGGCCTACCAGCAGGATATTACTTTTCTGCAGTTCCACATCATCTGCTTTCGCATCCATGTAAATGCGTTTGTAGTGGTTATATACTGCAACCGCCAGAGCCTGTTTTGCTTTGTCCTGACCGATTACATATTCATCCAGTGTCGCTTTGATTTCCTTAGGCTTGGGAACTTTGAAGTTCTCATCCTTATCCGCCAGAACATCGTATTCTTCATCGATGATATCGGCACACAGATCGATACATTCATCGCAGATATATACATTGGGGCCCGCAATCAGTTTTTTCACCTGATCCTGTGTTTTACCACAGAAGGAGCAGCGCAGTTTATTCATATCTTCTGTTTTACCGTGCATTTATCATTTCTCCTTTGTCTGGGGTCTTGTGATCACAGCGTCGATCAGGCCATAAGCCATTGCTTCTTCCGCAGTCATGAAATTATCACGTTCTGTGTCTCTTTCCACTTCTTCTACGGGTTTGCCTGTGTTTTCAGCCAGGATCTTGTTCAGTTTCTGCTTTGTACGCAGAATGTTTTCTGCATGGATGCAGATATCTGTTGCCTGACCTCTTGCGCCGCCGCTGGGCTGGTGGATCATTACTTCTGCATTGGGCAGAGCATATCTCTTGCCTTTTGCACCGCCTGCCAGCAGGAAAGCGCCCATGCTTGCAGCCATGCCGATGCAGATTGTGGATACATCGGGTTTGATGTACTGCATTGTATCATAAATTGCCATACCGGCTGTTACAGAGCCGCCGGGGCTGTTGATATACAGATTGATATCTTTATCAGGGTCTTCCGCAGCCAGGAACAGCAGCTGTGCCACAACAAGGCTTGCTGTTACATCGTTTACTTCTTCACCCAAAAAGATGATTCTGTCTTTCAGCAATCTGGAATAAATATCATAAGAACGTTCACCGCGGTTGGACTGTTCCACGACCATAGGTACTAAACTCATTATGATTCCTCCAATCCTCTTTATCTAAATAGGCACAGTCAGAACTGTGCCTATTTGATTTCATGTTATTTCGTTAAATTAAGCTTCTGTGTAAACAGCTGTGTCTTCGATCACTTTCATAGCTGCTCTTACCAGCAGATCCTGTCTCAGAGCATCTTTGTCTTCAGGCTGAATCATTTCCAGCATTGTCTGACCGTCGATACCGTAGGATTCGCCGTATTTTACAACTTCTGCATCCAGTTCTTCATCGGAGATTACCAGGTTTTCAGCTTTAGCGATAGCTTCCAGCATCAGTCTAGCATCTACGGATTTGATGGATGTGTCTTTGAATGTTTCTCTCATCATTTCTTCATTTGTGTTCATGTACTGGTAGTAAACTTCCATGGACAGACCCTGACGCATGATGTTTTCTTTGAATTCATTCAGCATACCGTCGATTTTGTTATCGTACATAACCTGAGGTACTTCCATTTTGCAGTTAGCTACTGCAACGTCCAGCAGTTTGTCGCCCTGCAGCTGTCTAGCTTTTTCTGTTTTGTCTGCAGCCAGTTTAGCCAGAATGTCTGCTTTGTATTCATCCAGTGTGGAGAATTCGGATACATCTTCAGCGAATGCATCGTTCAGTTCGGGCAGTTCTTTTGCTGTGATGGAGTTCAGTTTGATTGCGAATACTGCTGCTTTGCCAGCCAGTTCGGGAGCGTGGTAAGCTTCGGGGAATGTTACATTGATGTCGAATTCTTCGCCGATGTTGTGACCAACGATTGCTTCTTCAAAACCTTCGATGAAGGAGTGAGAACCCAGTTCCAGGTCGTGACCTTCAGCTTTGCCGCCGTCGAAAGGAACGCCGTCAACGGAACCCAGGTAGTTGATGTTAGCGATGTCGCCCATCTGAGCTGCTCTGTCTGTTACTTCAACTTTTCTTGCATTCTGTCTCTGAACTTTTTCCAGTTCCAGCATAACGTCTGTATCTGTTACTTCAGCAGAAACTTTTTCTACTGTCAGGCCTTTGTACTGACCCAGTTCAACTTCGGGTTTTACTGTAACATCGCAGATAAATTTAGCACCTTTGCCGCCTTCGATGTATTCGATGTCCAGAACGGGAGCGGATACTACATCCAGACCCAGTTCTTTGATTGCTGCCATGTAGTTTTCGGGGAAGATGTGGTTGATTGCATCTTCATAGAAGAAGCCTTCGCCGAACTGTTTTTCAACGATTTTTCTAGGTACTTTACCTTTTCTGAAACCGGGCAGAGCGATTTCATTTTTGTGTTTGTTGTAAGCAAAAGCCAGACCTGTTTCCAGTACTTCTGCGCTTACTTCAAAGGAAATTTTTACTGCTGTTTTTTCTTTGCTGATTACTACTGCGTTCATCATCTTAGTAGTTCCTCCTTAAAAATTTAAATGTAATGACAACCCTGTCTTATTGTTTTTTTATGATGGTGCCATATTGCGAATGCAGCCCTAGCGACTGCACAATCAAAGTCGATTATAACACATTGAATTTTGAAAATCTACCGTAAAATGCAAATTTTCCGCAGAATTTCGGCAAAAAATACACTTAGAATACATCATATTCTGCAGAAATCAATTCCGCCTCTGTGTTTTTCTCCATAAAATCAAGGATATGCTGGATCTGGCTGTCTGCATGGCGTTTTTCATTGCTGACACAGGCAAAGCCGATCACGATCATCTTATGCTCATCCTGCAGGTCGACCTCCGCCACGGAAGCATTGAATTTGTGTCTTGTTTTCTCCACCAGACTTTTCACGACCATCCGTTTTTCCTTCAGGCTGGATACCCAGTCCGCACGGAAAGTGACTTCACAAGTTCCTACGATCATATTCTCACCCCTTCGACAAAAATCGCATATACGAAAAAATCGGTCTTGATATTCTCAAAACCGATTCTCTAAAGCGCGAGACGAGATTCGAACTCGCGACCCTCGCCTTGGCAAGGCGATGCTCTACCACTGAGCCACTCGCGCAC
>JAFZDV010000191.1 GCA_017560955.1 Anaerotignum sp. | reverse complement strand
GCTGTTTCCAGAATTGTCAGACCTTCGTTAGCTGCTACAAATTCTTTTGCAGGTTCGTTGTCGATTACTACACAGTCAACTTTGCCCTGTGTCAGAGCCAGAACTGCGTCAGCACCTTTGCTGAATCTTTCAACTGTTGCCAGGCCAGCATCTTCCAGATCCCATGTGGAGTACAGGTCACCTGTTGTACCTGTCTGAACACCGATCACATTGGAAGCACCTTCTGCAAACAGGTCATCAGCTGTTTTGATTGCAGAATCTTCTTTAACGATAATTACCTGAACACCTTTTGTATAAGGAATAGAGAAGTCTGCAGACTGCAGTCTTTCTTCTGTAGGTGTCATACCAGCAATACCGAAGCTTGCTTTACCACTTACTACAGCAGGAATGATCGCGTCAAATTCCATATCTTCGATCACAAATTCCATACCCATTTTTTCAGCGATCGCTGCACCGATTTCAGCGTCGATACCAACGATTTCTTCACCTTCGTAGAATTCGTAAGGAGGGAATGTTGCGTTTGTAGCCATTACCAGTTTTTCTGTTGCATCTGCAGGAGCTTCTGCTTCAGAACCGCCGCAGCCTGCCAGAGATGTCATCATTGCAAATACCATTGTTGTAGCCAGAAGGCCTTTCATAAATCTTTTCATTATCTTTTCCTCCAAAATTGATACACATATTTCTATGTTTCATTATGAAATGAATTATACTCTTAAAGTGCATAAAATACAACAGTCAACTTTCACTATAAATCAAAAAATTCACAGTCTATTTTGTTGAAAACATACAGCTGAATATTGTTTTTTGATAAAAAACTGCTTTTTTGCGTATATTCTCAGAAATGCATTTACATTTCACTTTCACAATTATGCATATTTTTATGCATAACAACAGAAATATTCAGACAGTTCCATTCTGAAACATAAAAACAGGGGTGACATCTGTCACCCCTGAAGTATTGTCAGGTCCGAAATTATTCAGCGCTGATATATTTGTCGATGATTGCCTGAACTGTACCGTCAGCGATCAGTTCTTCCAGTGCACCGTTAACCTGTGCTGTCAGTTCGCTGTCTTTTGCGAAGCAGATAGCGTAGTCTTCAATTGCATATTCTGTATCCAGGATTACCAGACCTTCGTTTGCTGCTACGAATTCTTTAGCGGGTTCGTTGTCGATTACTACACAGTCAACTTTGTCCTGTGTCAGAGCCAGAACTGCGTCGCCGCCTTTGTTGAAACGTTCAACTGTTGCCAGACCAGCATCTTCCAGATCCCATGTGGAGTACAGGTCACCTGTTGTACCTGTCTGAACACCTACGATATTGGAAGCGCCTTCAGCAAACAGATCATCAACGGATGTGATATCAGAACCTTCTTTAACGATAACTACCTGAACGCCTTTTGCGTAAGATGTGGAGAAGTCAACAGACTGCATACGTTCTTCTGTTACTGTCATACCAGCCATACCGAAGCTTGCTTTGCCGCTTGTTACTGCAGGGATGATTGCATCGAATTCCATATCTTCGATTTCAAATTCCATACCCAGTTTTTCAGCGATCGCTGCTGCGATTTCTGCGTCGATACCAACGATTTCTTCACCTTCGTAGTATTCGTAAGGAGGGAATGCTGCGTTAGTAGCCATTACCAGTTTGTCTGTTGTGTCTGCAGGTGCTTCTGCTTCAGAACCGCCGCCGCAGCCAACCAGAGATGTCATCATTGCAAATACCATTGTTGTTGCCATAAGGCCTTTCATAAATTTTTTCATAATGTTTTCCTCCCTTTATGTACTTTTATTTGTACTTGATTTATGAATCGAATTATACTCTCGCGATGTATAAAATGCAATATGCAAATTAAACAATATATCAAAAAAATCAGGCTTTTTTCTGTTAAAAATACATAGTTTATGGTGATAATAAACAGAAAAAGCGGATTTTCCTACTGTATTCAGAAAAACCCGCTTTTATTTTTATTCTATATTTATGCATATTTTAATGCATATTTTCGAAATATACACATATTGTATACACCATCCAGACACTATGCAATCATGCATCAGAATATGTATCAATGTACGTTCTTATTAATGAATTCAGGCTGTACTTTGGAATACATGATCTTCTGTTCAGAATACAGGCCATAATAACCGGAAAGCATATAGCTGATGCCGCAGCAAAGGGCATAATAACCAGTTCCCTTAAAACCAAACAGTTCAATACAAAGGATGATGGATGCCAGAGGACAGTTTGTCACACCGCAGAATACCGCTGCCATACACAGGGATGCCGCAAATGTGGGAGGCAATCCCAGCAGAGGCCCTGCCACACAGCCGAAAGTCGCACCAATGAAAAAGGAAGGTACGATTTCGCCGCCTTTATAGCCAGCGCCTAAAGTCAATGCTGTGAAAAGGATCTTCAGCAGGAAGGCTTCCGCCTTTGCATCGCCATTCAGCGCATTAATGATGATATCCATACCTGCGCCGTTATAATCTCTGCAGCCTACCAGATAAGTCAGACCGATAACGATACAACCACCTGCAAATACACGCAGCATAGGATTTTTAATATGTTTTTTGTAAGTATGTCCTGTATGTTCCATCACGATACAGAACAGGATGCTGACCAGCGCAGATGCGATACCCAGTACTACAACACCGATCCCTGTTTCCATACTGATGATTTCTGGAATATGAGAAACTACAAAAGATGTAGGGGCAATGCCCATGGACTGAGAAATACTGGATGCTACCAGCGCCGCTACTGTACAGGGAACAATGGCAGAATAATGCATGACACCAACGGTGATCACTTCCATAGCAAAAACCACAGAGGTCAGGGGTGTACCAAACAGGGCAGAAAAACCTGCCGCCATACCACACATAGTCATGATACGGCTTTCTTTTTCATTTAGCTCCCATGTCTGTGCCACACTGGAGGCAATACTGCCGCCCAACTGCAGCGCCGCCCCTTCCCTGCCGGCGGAACCGCCCAACAGATGGGTCACGACCGTACTGAAGAAGATCAGCGGTGCTGTTTTGATCGTCACAGGCTCATTGGAACGAACCGCCACAAGGATGAAGTTTGTCCCCCTGTCCTTTTCCATACCTGCCAGACGATAAGCCAGCACAATGGCAAGACCACCCAAAGGCAGGAGCCACAAAAGCATCGGGTGATGCATACGGAATTCTGTTGCCCATTCCAGCATCAGGTGGAAAGCTACCCCCACCAGGCCAACAACACCGCCAATAGCAAGACCTGCACACATCCAGGACATGAAATGCAGGAAATTATCTTCACTTCGATCGAATTTATCCTGATATTTTCTATAAAACTGCCTGAGCATAAATACCCTCCGAATATTCACTGAAAATTAACACCAGTTAGTATACACCCGAAAAATCACAACCGCAACTGTTTTCCAAAAGAAAAACGCCCAGTATTTTCATACTGAGCGCTAATGCATTTATACAGATTCATTTTCTGCGGCTTCTTCCGCTTCATCCACCCAAAGAGGGATGCTGACGATAGACTTGAACAGGTCGCCGTCCACCTGAATACCAAAAGTACCGCCCTGAATCTCTGCAAGGCTCTGGGTAATGGATAAGCCCAGACCACTGCCTTCCGTCGTTCTTGATTCATCCCCACGAACAAAGCGTTCTGTCAGTCTTGTTTCATCAAAATCGATGGGCGCAGCAGAGATATTTTTCATTACCAGCACACCGTAACCATCCATTTTGAAAATATCCACATACACACGGGAATTGGGCATCGCATATTTGATCACATTGGAAAGGAGATTTTCCATG
>JAFZDV010000190.1 GCA_017560955.1 Anaerotignum sp. | reverse complement strand
TCACGGATGAAGATATCCTTATCTGTGTAAAGCCATTTTTTGATAATGGGTAAGAAATTTTCGCTGTTAATGGAAAGATTACCTTTTTCCTGCATTATAAAAACCTCCTGAAAGATTATTTTTTCAAAATGAAAAGCGACGGAATCGTCGCTTATTTTGTTTCACAGATAATATTGTATCACCCGAAAAGGAAAAGTCAAGAAGAAATTAGCACTCAACAAAGTTAAGTGCTAACAAATTATTCGTATGTTTCGTCAGCAGGGGCGGAGACACCTTTTCTGCCTGTTGGAGTAGTGCCGAAATGCTTGGCGTATGCCCTTGTAAAAGAGGAATAACTGCGGAATCCTGACTGGAAACAACTGTCTGTAGCGGAAATTCCCTGACGAATGAGGTCACGGGCATGGAGCAGGCGGCGTTCCTGCAGATAATCATGAATGGAACGGCCTGTTTCCTGTTTGAATAATCTCATCATGTGGAATTTACTGATGAAGAATTCCTCAGCCAGAATGTCAATAGATAAATCTTCTGTCAGATGAGCATCGATATAGCGCAGAATCTCCAAAATGCGGTTGTCTGTCGGAGTGATGGGCGTAGAAAATGTGGATTTTGGATCCTGCATGCTGCGGGCGATTTCGATGAGCAGACGCAGGAGCAGACCATTGCTGACAATGATCCTGCCATACTTGTTCTCTGCCAGTTCTTTTTCCAGTCGGTCGGAGATAGACCAGAGGGCATCGGGCGTATTGAGATGCAGGACATGACCGTTTTCGTCGCTGAAAATTTCTTCCAGAGGGCAGTCCGGCGTGGATTGCTGCTGCAGAAATTCGGGAGAGATATAAATGATGACACGTTCATATAACAGACCGTGTTCAAATTCTGGGCGGTGGACACAGTGGCTGCCGATGAGGACGATATCGCCTGTTTCCAGAGAATATCTCTGCCCGTCTACGGTATAGCCGCCGCTGCCGCTTCGAAGCATCAGCAGTTTGCAGAATTCGTGATAGTGGTAATCCACATTTGTGCCTTCTTTATCTTTTAAATGAAATAATCGAAAGTCATCCAGAAGATACCCTCGTTTTTCGTAATTATTTTCCATGGTTTCACCAACTTTTTATCTGAATAGCATTATTTGCAATAATCATAGCATAAAATTGATTTTATTTGCAAGTAGTGCTGAATATAATAAGTGTAGAAAATGAAATTGGCTTGGATGGAGGAGAGATGACCATGTTGATCGTGAAAAAGTTTGGCGGTACATCTGTTGCAGATAAAGAACGCATTTTTAATGTAGCAAAAAGATGTCTGGAAGATTATAACAAAGGCAACGATGTCGTTGTTGTACTGTCTGCCATGGGCAAACACACAGATGAACTGATCGCACAGGCGAAAATCATCAATCCCAATCCCTCTGCAAGAGAAATGGATATGCTCCTTTCTATCGGCGAGCAGATGTCTGTTGCTTTTATGGCAATGGCTTTTGAAGCGATGGATGTTCCTGCGGTTTCTCTGAATGCATATCAGGCGAAAATCCATACAACCAATGAGCATGGCAATGCAAAAATCACAGAAATCGAAACAGAACGCATCAGAGAAGAACTGGCACAGAGAAAAATCGTCATCGTAACAGGTTTTCAGGGCATTGCGGAAAATAACGATATTACTACATTGGGCAGAGGTGGTTCTGATACAACAGCAGTGGCTCTGGCAGCGGCACTGAATGCAGATGCCTGCGAAATTTTCACTGATGTGGATGGTGTTTACACTGCAGACCCCAGAAAAGTTCCTACAGCAAGAAAACTGGCAGAAATCTCTTATGATGATATGCTTCATATGGCGCTGAATGGTGCGGAAGTACTGCACAGCCGCTGTGTGGAAATTGCAAAAAGATTCAATATTCCGCTGGTGGTTCGCTCCAGCATGAATCGTACGGAAGGAACTGTTGTAAGAAACAGAGAAGCCGTTGCATAAGTAAAAAAAGAAGGAATCGGAAAAATCCGATTCCTTTTTATTTTCTTTCCAGAAAAGGTGCGGAAACCTTTCTGTTGAAAAAATCGATGAGAGGGCCCATGAAGAAGGCGGTCAGAATGGTGCCGACACCGACAAAAGCGGGAATATCCGCAATTTTGCCTTTACCCAGAATAAACAATACAATACCCAGAACAACACAGACAACATCAGTCATGATGCGGATGAACTTGAATTTGCCAATTTTCCATTTGTTTGCCATGATCAGAGCAATGGCATCATAGGTGGATACCCCCAGATCTGCGGTGATATAAATAGAACAGCCAAAGCAGAGAGCAACAAACCCAAAGATGAAACTGGGGATGCGGATCAGCATGGATGCATCAGGGAAGATGTTCAGCAGGGTCTGGTGGGAAAAATCTACTACATAGCCCAGCAGGAACAGGTTGATAAAGGTAGCGATACCGATATAATGTCTGTCGAAAATCAGCGCAAACAGAAGCAGTGCTGCGTTTACGATGACATACAGCGTGCCGAAATTGATGGGGATCATCTGATGAATGCCGCTCATAAAGGACTGAAAGGGGTCTACACCGAAGGCTGCCAGTTTGAAAAAGCCTACACTGATGGCACCGATCATAACGCCGATGATAGACATAAGGATTCTTTTTGATTTCATAATTATATAAACTCCTGATTAAATTTCTTTGTAAATATATACGGGGATCGGGGGATCGCCTGTGCGATTGTGGAAGGTATTAACGATAACAGTGTATTTTCTGTTGTCAATGGTCGCCAGAAATTCCAGCAGAGCATCCCGTTCTTCATAACCGCTTTCGCCGCCGTAATAAATACACAGGGACATGATGCCGCCAGGTTTTAACAGGCGCATGCCTGCTTCAATGGCAGGAATACTGGTTTCGGGGTGGGTGAAGATTTTGTGACTGCCACCGGGGAGCCAGCCGAAATTGAACATGATGCAGTCTACCGTTTCTGCTCCTGCATACTGCTCCATATTGGAATGGCTGTCAAGGATCGGAGTTGCAATATTTTCAAAGCCTTTTTCGGCAATAAGAGCTGTTGTCTGGGCAATGGCATCAGGCTGGATGTCAAAAGCAAGAACTTTACCCGTTTCTTTTACCAGTTCACAGAGAAATGCCGTATCTCTGCCTTTACCGGCAGTGGCATCGATACAGAAATCGCCTTCTTTTACATGTTCAGATACAAATTTATGTGCAAGGAAAAGTGTATTCAGTCCCATTTTCTATTCCTCCTTGTTAATGATGAACTCATTATACTAGAGGGAAAAAGCAGAATCAAGACGGGAGAAAGGCTGTTCAGGATTGAAAAATACAATGTCTGATATATAATAAAAACAGATAATACAGAAAAATGGAGAAAAATAAGTGAACCAGATCATAAAAAGAGTAACATATATGGAATCGGTTTTTAATGAAGTGCAGAAGGCCTTTGCAGAAGGCGTCGATATAGAAGATGCACTTCTGCAGGAAAAAATCGAAATTCTAATACAATATTATGAGAGCGAACAATGGAAAATAGATTATTCTGCCGATGAACGGGGAGAACTGCCTGCTGACCTGAAACGCGGCGTTCTGTCTGAAGATGGGGTATATAATCTCCTGAATGACATTGATAGCCTGAAAAAGAAAGGCTGGGAAAATGATGAATTGTACAAAAGAAAATGAGAAAAAGAGTGTTCTGCAGGTTTTCGGATCTTATGTGCTGTGGGGGATCTTTCCTGTCTTCTGGAAAATGTTGTCGGAGTTGAATTCGGTTTATGTTCTTTCCTCCAGAATCGTGTGGTCTACAGTATTCTGCCTGTTGTTAATAGCAGTAACAAAGAAAACAGATGAACTGAAGCAGGTTTTATCAGACAGCAAAATGCGAAAAACGCTGATGTGTTCAGGCATTGCCATTGCGGTGAACTGGGGTGTATATATTTACGCTGTGAATAGCGGTCATATTCTGGATGCCAGTCTGGCATATTATCTGAATCCTCTGATGGTCATTGCCTTGGGATTTTTCCTGTTTAAAGAAAAACTGGCTTTTCGACAGTGGCTTGCCATTGAGGTGGCGGCACTGGGTATTCTGATCGCGATTGTGGCTTACGGGGAAGTGCCTGTATTTGACATTGTGATCGGTACATCTTTTGCTGTTTATGGCGCCATCAAGAAAAATGTAAAATGTAACGGGCTGATTTCTACTTTCGTGGAAGCGGTTTTTCTGACACCCTTTGCCCTTGCCTATATCCTGTGGGCAGAAATGGGGCATGTGGGGGCGGTTGGCACACTGGAAGGGATGCAGTTCCTGCTGATTCCCCTGTCTGGCGTTGTGACAAGTATTCCCTTACTGCTGTTTTCCATTGGTGTTGCCAAGGTATCCATGTCTTTGACAGGTATTCTGATGTATATCAACCCGACACTGCAGTTTATGATCGGCGCATTGCTCTATCATGAAACTTTCGACCTGCCCAAAGGCATCATGTTTGTATGTGTCTGGATCGGCGTGGTGCTGTTTGTAAGCGCAGGCAGGAAAAAGGAATGAAACAGTTTGGAGGTATAGAATATGAAATTAGTAGCACCCGATTATTATACAAGTTTTAAATGTATTGCAGATAAATGTAAGCATAACTGCTGTAAAGGCGGCTGGATCATCTCTATTGATGAGGACACACTGGAATATTATCGTTCTGTTACAGGCTCTCTGGGTGACAGGCTGAAAGCAGGTATTGACGAGAAGGCGGAAACACCTCGCTTTATTCTGGATGCACAGGGAACATGCCCTTTGTTCAATGAGAATGGACTTTGCGACCTGATCACAGAACTGGGAGAAAACAGTCTTTGTCAGATCTGCAGGGATCATCCCCGTTTCCGTAATTTCTATGGTGACAGAACAGAGATCGGCGTTGGTCTGTGCTGTGAAGCGGCAGGGGACCTGATCCTGAAAAGACAGGAAAAACCTGTTCTGGTGGTTCTGGAGGATGACGGCGAAGCGGATGAACCCGATGCGGCGGATATTTCTCTGTATGAATGGAGAGATGAACTGACTTCGATTGCCCAGAACAGAGCCATGACCATGGAAGAAAGGGTAGATGCCATTCTGAAAGAGGCAGAAATGTCCATTCCTGAGAAAACACAGGCAGAGTGGGCGGAAATTTATCTGGCACTGGAAAGACTGGATAACGGCTGGACAGAGATCCTGCAGGAATGGAAAGAAACAGACATTGCAGATGCACCTGCACTGGATACAAAAGAATGGGAAGTTGCTTTTGAACAGCTGCTGGTTTATTTCCTTTACCGTCAGCTGCCTTTTGCGCTGGATGATGGGGAATACGAAGGCAGAGCGGTATTCTGCGTGCTGTGCTATCGCATC
>JAFZDV010000189.1 GCA_017560955.1 Anaerotignum sp. | reverse complement strand
GCTGATGTAAGGGTGCGGATGATCGACTGCGTAGGGTATCTGGTGCCTGGGGCGGAGGGACACATGGACGGTGAACTGCCCCGTATGGTACATACCCCCTGGTCAGAACAGGCTATACCTTTTCGGGAAGCTGCAGAAATGGGGACGAAAAAAGTCATTGCAGACCATTCTACGATTGGTATCGTTGTGACGACAGATGGCAGTGTGACGGAACTGGCAAGGGAGAGCTATACAGATGCGGAGGAACGGGTCGTTTCAGAACTACAAGAAATGGGCAAACCGTTTATCATTCTGTTAAACACAGCTATGCCTTACAGTGAAATGACACAGACTCTGCAGAAGGAATTACAGGAGAAATATGGAGTTCCTGTTGTGGCGGTCAATGCGGCACAGCTGAAAGCAGAAGATATCAGAAAAATACTGGAAGAAGTGTTGTATCAGTTTCCGTTGAAAGAATTGCGGTTTTTCTTTCCTGCGTGGGTGGAAACACTGGAGCAGGGGCATTGGCTGAAGGAAAGCCTGACAGGCGCCCTGAAGACGGTGATGAAGGGCGTAGATAAACTGGCTGATGTGGAAAAAGCTGCGGAAAGTCTGAAGGGAATGGATTTTCTGAAAAGAGTTTATGCAGATCATATTCTGCCGGGAGAAGGGGCGGCGGATATGGCACTGCAGTTTGAGGAAGGATTATTTTATCAGATTCTGAGTGAAACGGTAGATCTGCCCATCGAGGATGATTATACTCTCATCCAGACCATTAAAATGCTCTCAGAGGGAAAACGAGAGTATGATAAGATTTCTGCCGCAATGCAGGAAGTGAAACAGAAGGGATATGGTGTTGTTGCACCTGTGTTTGAAGAAATTACGCTGGAAAAACCTGAAGTATTCAAGCAGGGCAGCCGTTATGGCATCCGACTGAAGGCAAAAGGGGAATCCATCCATTTGATCCGTGCCGATGTGGAAACAGAGGTTTCACCGATCATTGGGAATGAGGAGCAGTCCAGAGAATTTATAGATCATCTGATTGCGGATTATGAAGAAGAACCTGAAAAAATCTGGGAACTGAATATTTTTGGCCGTACCCTCAGCTCTATGGTCAGTGACGGCATGCAGAATAAAATTTACCGTATGCCGGAAGATGCGAGGATGAAACTGCAGGAAACATTGCAGAAAATCGTCAATGAGGGCAGCGGCGGTTTGATCTGTATTATATTGTAATACGATAAATAATTTGGAAAAGAAAAAGCGTCCATAAGGACGCTTTTTTATGTTTATACGATTTTAAATTCTGTTTCATTCTGCTTGGGAGAGCAGGGCTTATTGTCCATGGTGTTGATTTTGATTCGTTTCAGGGAGCGCATGAATTTCAGCAGGAAACGGATACGGCTTTCATAACCCTGAATTTCTGCCTGTACGTCACCATTTTCCAGATTTTTTACCCAGCCTGTCAGGCCAAGGCGTGTCGCCATTCGTTCCAGTTCCAGTCGAAAGCCTACATGCTGCACATGGCCGCTGAAAGTGATGCGGCGGCGCACAAAGTAATCATCTTCAAAATCAGGCAGTTTTGCTTTTTCCACCTGATGAATGACATAATCATCTCTGAATTTTTTAAATCTGTCGATAGGTTTCATGGGAGCCACCTCTTATTTTCTGTTTGGATTTTTAGGGAACCAGCCTTTTGCTACACGCTGTTCCTGTTCATACAATTCCTTGATGCTCCAGAAGGAAGACATGCCGATGACAGCGGCTCCTGCACTGGCAATGATATTTTTCACTTTCAGGGAGACTGCCAGCATAAGAGCACCAAATATGCCGAAGACTGGCCAGATGTTTTTGGAGAAATAATATTCTCCTTTGATGACGAGAGGATGGAATAATCCGATGGAAAGAAATGAGATCAGACCTATCAGAATGCCTTTGAACTGCATAAGATTACCTCCTTGAAAGTAAGTTTTGTCTGAATGTACTGTATATTATACAGAAACTGGTGCGATTTGTCATCCTTTTGGTTTACCTTTTCCTTATTTTGATGTATAATAATATGATAAAATTGCAAGTAGTATGGTCAATTTGAAATGAACAGGGGGATTCCCATGAAAAAAGGTTCCTCAGGGAATAGAAGAAGACCTCCCCGTCCGCCTCAGGCACCTGCAAGCCGCTACCCCACAAGGGATAATGTTTACAGCCTGCAGCAGGAACGCATGAGAAAGGAACAGATGGAGGCACAGAGGCTGAGAAATCAGGGACGATATCAGCAGAGTTACCGTCCTCAGGAGCCACAGCCTGCACCAAGAAAGAAAAACAGAAGAAGAAAAAATAATAATATGATCATGCCTCTGATCGTATTTGCGATCATTGCCCTTTATCTGGCAGGTCAGATGATCCATCTGGCGGTGAAGCGTGAACAGGTCAATGTGGAAACGGTTGCCTATGGTACTATCGATACACCTGAAATTTATACAGGCCTCATCCTGAGGGATGAATATCTGGTGGCAAGTACAAGGGCAGGTCAGCCTTTCTATCAGTATTCTCAGGGGGACTATGTGCCTAAGGGTGCTGTTGTCTGCACTGTAAAAGATACGGATACTACAGACCGACTGGAAGCGGAACTGACACAGATCGATAAGGATATCCTGAAAAGTCAGAAAACAAGAACAGACCTGTCTGCTTTTTCTGAAGATATCGCCAGACTGGAAGGTAATGTGAGCCGTACGGTGGATGCTTATGCAGGCCGTTCCATGAAAAGCAGCCTTTCTTACATGTACACCATGAAGAGTCAGGTGGAAGGCTTTATGGATCAGAGAAATCAGATCTGGCTGACAGAAAATGTGGAAAGCCTTTCTCAGCTGACAGAGGAAAAGAATATCTACGAAGACCAGCTGGCAAAAAGTATGAGTTCTCTGACAGCATCCGAAGCGGGTGTTCTCTGCCTGAGCTATGATGGACTGGAAGAAAAGTACCATCCTGATATGGCGAAGGAAATCAAGAAAAAAGAAATCGGCAGTGCCAAAACAGAATATATCTCTAAAGCAAAAAATGTTGCGAAAGGAGATACATTGTTTAAAATCGTAAAAAGCAATCAGTGGTATATCGTGGCATATCTGCCTAATACAGCAACTGCTACATGGAAACAGGGCAATTATGTGATGCTGAATGCCATGACAGAAGAAGATAACTTCCAGCTGCGTTCTACCATCGAATCCATGGAAGTTGGCGATAAGGAAACAAAAGTTGTTCTTTCCTGTTATGCTCATATGGAACAGTTCATCGAGGACAGAACAGTATCTTTCAGCCTTGATAGTGAAATCGTGGAAGGTCTGAAAATTCCTAACAATGCCATCGTTGAGAAATCTCTGATCAAGATCCCCCGTACCTGCCTGACAGAAAGCATGGGCAATGACGGTGTACTGATCGTCAGCGGTGAAAAAACAAAATTTACGGATCTTACCATTGTAACAAGCGATGAAGATGCGGTATATATCGAGCCTGATGGTGCCGGTGTGAAGATGGGTGATACCATCCTGCAGGGTACAGGCGAAAATGCGGCACAGTATACGATTTCTGAACTGGTGCCCCATGCAGGTGTGTATGTGGCAAACAGCTCCATGGCAAATTTCGTTGCCATTGAAATTCTGGAACAGAATCAGGAATATGCTGTTGTACAGGCAGGCAGTATCGTAGGCTTGCAGCCCTTTGATACCATCGTTTCCGATGCGAAAAATATCACAGAAGGCGACAGCATTTATTAAGAAAGCCCCGTACTGCGGGACTGTGCGCTGAAAGTTTACTTTCAGAAGAACAGTCACATAGGACGGGCAAGATGATATGAGCAAAGAAGCTGCAGGCAGCGATTTGCGAATATCAGCGGCGATTGTGAGAGTGCGTAGCACGGAACAATCGGCTTTCGATTATGATTTAGATATAGATAGTGAGGTAATAAACATGAGTGTAGCTGAAAATATCAGAGAGGTAGAAGCAAAGATCGCGGTAGCTGCAGCGAAAAGTGGCAGAAAAGCAGAAGATATCCTGCTTCTGGCTGTCAGCAAGACAAAGCCCGTGGAACTGATCGGTGAAGCGGTACAGGCCGGCTGCGTGTCTCTTGGTGAAAATAAAGTGCAGGAGATCATGGATAAATATGAACCCATGATGGAATATGCCCCTGAAGGTGACCGCATTCACTGGCACCTGATTGGTC
>JAFZDV010000188.1 GCA_017560955.1 Anaerotignum sp. | reverse complement strand
CCGAGCATTCCCTGAATTACAGATGGTTACTTTCACGATCGGCGGCGGTTCTGCTACTCCTATGGCAATGGTTGATGAAAAAGGTAACTCCTGTATTTTCCGTACTGTTACAAATAAATGGACAGAAGAATTAGCTCGTGCGGTTACAATGGCTTGCGGTGGTTCTGTTTCCGTTTCTCTATACGCTATGGAAGGCAAATTCATGAAAGAGTATGGCGTATGCGGAATTGTTACTCGCAGTGAAAAACTTGGTGCTGCTATCCGCAAAGTGAAAGAAGCAACTGATAAAACGCCTGAGGAAACATTCCTGGATATGACAGAAGGCTTTAAACTCTTTAAAGGTAAGATCAGCGATGTACAGAGAGATGTACGCAATGGTTTTAACTTTGGTAGAGTTGTTCTGGATGGTATTGGTGACTATAAAGGTAAATCTGCATATGTAGAATTCCAGAATGAAAACCTGACAGCTGTTGTTAATGGCGAAATGCTGGCAACTACACCAGATTTAATTTGTCTTGTAGATACAGAAACTTTTACACCAGTTCCTACTGATGCGTTGAAATATGGTAAGCGTGTTATGGTTGTTGGTCTGAAGTGTTTCCCTCTGTGGAGAACAAAGGAGGGACTTGAACTGGTCGGACCTCGTTACTTTGGGGTTGATACTGACTACATTCCACTGGAAGAACGCTGTAAAGGAGGCAACTGATCATGTATAAACTTGGTATTGATGTAGGCGGCACAAATACAGATGCCGTTTTGATTGACGAAAACCTGAATGTAGTTGCTTCTGTAAAGCAGCATACAAGTTCTAATATTTATGACGGTATTTTGAGTGCTGTTCGTACTGTGCTGGCTCAGTCTGGAGTAGATCGCAGCGAGATCGGCCAAGCTATGTTAGGTACAACACAGTGTACAAATGCAATTGTAGAAAGAAAAAATCTGGCTCCTATCGGTATTATGCGTATTGGTGCACCTGCTACTCGCGGTGTTCCACTGATGGTTGACTGGGCAGAAGACTTAAAGAAAATCGCTGTGAAAACAATTATGGTTGGCGGCGGCTTTGAATATGACGGTAAGGAATTAGCACCTTTTGATGTGGCAGCAGCTACAGCTTTCTTTGAAGAATTGAAAGCAGAGGGTGTGAAATCCGTTGCGATTTCCTGTGTATTTTCTACTGTACGAAATGACCATGAAATGGAAGCAGCAAAACTTTGTAAAGAAATCATGGGCGAGGATGTACATGTTTCTGTTTCTAGCGAAATTGGTTCTATGGGTCTGATCGAGCGTGAAAATGCAACGATCCTGAATGCAGCGTTGTATCAGGTAGCAGAATCCTTTACAGAAGGTTTTGCAAAATCTCTGGCAGATGAAGGCGTTACAAATGCACAGATCTATCTATCCCAGAATGATGGTACTCTAATGACAATGGAATATGCTCGTCGTTATCCTATTCTGACAATTGCCTGTGGCCCTACCAACTCTATCCGTGGAGCTAGCTACCTGAGCCAGATGAAAAATGCAGTTGTAGTCGATGTTGGTGGTACAACAACTGACCTTGGTGTGATCCAGAATGGTTTCCCTAGAGAATCTGGTGTAGCAGTTACGATTGGCGGTGTTCGTACAAATTTCCGTATGCCTGACGTGGTTTCCATCGGTCTTGGCGGCGGTTCTATTGTTCGTCAGCAGGAAGATGGTGCTGTAACGGTTGGTCCTGATTCTGTTGGCTATCAGATCACAGAAAAAGCACTGTGTTTTGGCGGCGATGTTTGCACAGCAACTGATATCGCAGTTCGACTGGGTATGGCTGATTTGGGTGATAAAGCATTGGTTGCAGGTATTGATGAAACGTTTGCAAAAAAAGCAATGAATGCGATTCGCACACTTTGCGAAGATGCTCTGGATGCGATGAAAGTTTCTGCTGACGATGTAGATGTTATTCTGGTTGGCGGCGGTTCTATTGTTTTACCTGAAAATCTGACAGGTGCGAAAAACGTTACCAAACATGAAAATGGTGGTGTTGCGAATGCCATTGGTTCTGCTATTTCCAAAGTAAGCGGTACTTATGAACATCTGATAGATTATAATGAAATCTCTCGTGAAGAAGCACTTGAAAAAGCCCGTGCAGAGGCTGTTGAGCTGGCAGTTGCAGCAGGTGCGATTCGTGAAACAGTTGAAATTATCGATGCAGAAGATGTACCTCTACAGTATTATCCCGGCAATACTGCTCGTGTGAAAATCAAAGCAGCTGGTGATTTAGCATAATAAATTGATAACAAAATGGGAAACTACAATCATTGTAGTTTCCCGTTTTTGGTATTGGTCAGATATAGGAAGTGCAATTTAGGGAACCAGGACAGAATTAAGAGAAGTAATACTAAAAATGTAGTTGTCCGAGATAATTCATCAAAGCCATATCTGCCATAGAATATTCTATGGAGACCTGTATTTAGTTTGTTAAAGAAATTTTTCATGTTTATTCGTTCTTTCCTTAAAAAGGATATAAATATCACGCTATGAAGCATAAGAAGGCTGTCTTTCTCTGGTGTGCACAAGACCCTGTACTCGATATGAAGAAATCGAAGTGGAATTTTACGACATCAACTGGAATAAATAGTGCAGCACATTCAAAGGCTGGACTGCAGAAATCATCCAGCATGAGTTCGACCAATGTAATAATATTGTCATCTGAGAATATCCCCATGGGTTTCCAAGGGGACTTTTATTGCATAAAAAACTACTTCCTGTTGTATATTTTTGCCCATTATCCTTTTTTACCAGAAATCTCCAAATGTCTTTTTTCTGTTTTTTAGCATGTTTCCACAAAAATACATCTGTCTTTCTTGCGATTTTTAGTTCTATTCCTGCTAAACATTATTTTATGCATCATTTTTGTTTACATTTCGCTAAAATTGCATAAATATGCATATTTTCGTTGACTTCGAATCTCTGCGTATTATAATAATACTATCCTGAATTATCAATAAAACCCGAAATTTTCGGAGAAATAGAGAGGTACATAGCATGTATAAGGTATACATTGACGGTCAGGTTGGTACCACAGGCCTGCAACTCCGTCAGAAATTACAGAACCATAAAGAAGTGGAAATTCTGCTCATCAGCGAAGAACTGAGAAAGGATGAAAATGAAAGAAAAAGATTGATGAATGAAGCCGATGTCGTTTTCCTATGCCTTCCCGATGATGCGGCGAAGGAAGCGGTGAAACTAGTGGAAAATCCCAATACCTGCGTCATCGACGCCAGCACCGCTCATCGTGTGAACCCTGACTGGACTTACGGCTTCCCCGAACTTTCCGAAAAACACAGGGAAAACATCAAAAACAGTAAGCGCATTGCAAACCCCGGCTGCCATGCCACAGGCTTCATCGCAGCGGTGTATCCTCTGGTGGAACTGGGCATCATCGGCACCGATTATCCCTTGACTGCCCACAGTCTGACCGGTTACAGTGGCGGCGGAAAAGCGATGATCGCGGATTATGAAAATGAAGATAGACCAGTCGCTTTTGACAGCCCCAGACAGTATGGCCTCAGCCAGCAGCATAAACATCTGCCCGAAATGCAGCATGTGACAGGCATCGATGCACCTCCTGTATTCTGCCCCATAGTAGCGGATTATTACAGTGGTATGGCTACCTGTATCCCTTTGATTTCTTCCTTATTCAAAAAGAAAGTAACAAAGGATGAACTGTTTGGCATGCTGAAGGACTACTATAAAGATGCAAAACTCATCAGTGTGGAGGAAGAGCCTACCAACTTCCTGGCGTCCAATCCCCTGAGTGATACCAACCAGCTGAAACTGTATCTGCAGGGGAATGACGAAAGAATGACATTGATCAGCGTATTCGATAATCTGGGAAAAGGCGCCTCCGGCGCAGCAGTCCAGAACATGAACATCGTATTAGGACTTGACGAGACCACAGGTTTGATATAAGGAGGTACTCATTATGCAAAAGATAACAAGCGGCGTGACCGCACCCAAAGGCTTTATCGCTGGTGGCCTGCACTGCGGCGTAAAGAGCAATAATACAGAAAAAAAAGACCTGGCTATGATCTACAGCGAAGTGCCCTGTAACGCAGCAGCGGTCTATACTCAGAATAAAGTGTATGGTGCACCCATCACCGTGACAAAGAAAAACATCGTCGACGGCATGGCACAGGCTATGGTATGCAACAGTGGCAACGCCAACACCTGCAACGCTGACGGTGTGGAAAAGGCTCAGATGATGTGCGATTTGGCGGCAAAAGCACTGAACCTGAACTCCGAAGATATCATCGTGGCATCTACAGGGGTCATCGGTCAGGTACTGCCCATCGAACCCATTGAAAAAGGTATCGCAGCTCTGGCTCCCATCCTTTCCAAGGACGGTAACATGGATG
>JAFZDV010000187.1 GCA_017560955.1 Anaerotignum sp. | reverse complement strand
CCGCGTTAGGCCGACTGAATGGCGATACAGCACCAGATCTGATTTATCTGTGCGAAAGACCATTTTCCGTAGACCAGTTCCTGGATGATGTCAGAGAAAAAATGGCTGAAAAACATTCCATTATCGTCGCTGTCAGCGAAGGTATCCGTAACGAAGAGGGCGATTATATCACAGATACACTGCAGGATAGAGCGGCTGACGCCTTTGGTCATAAGATCCTTGCAGGTGCTTCCCGTTATCTGGAAGAAATCATTCGATATGAAATTGGTTGTAAAGTAAGAAGTATTGAGTTAAGCGTAATGCAGCGATGTGCTTCTCATGTTGCATCTGCAGCAGATATTTACGAATCCAGACTGTTGGGTGCAGCGGCAGCAGATTATTGTATTTCCGGCGGAACAGGCAAAATGGCTGCTATCAAGCGAATTTCCGATAAGCCTTATCGCTTCGAGATTAATTTCGTTGAAATCGATAAAATAGCTAATCTGGTGAAAAAAGTTCCTGATGAATGGATCAATGAAGCAGGTAATGATGTTACACAGGAAATGATCGATTATATCCTTCCCCTGATTCAGGGAGAACTGCCTTGTACTTTTAACAATGGTGTACCTGTTCATTTAAGATTGTATTAAACATTTGGACTGTATGAAAACTTCATACAGTCCTTTTTGTATAAAAAATGGCAGATTGTCTATACTTCTTACAAGAGGTGGTAACATGAAAAAAACTGTATGGATCACAGCTTTCTGCAGTTTTCTGTTGTTTCTGGCAATCGGCTATTATTTTACTTTGCGTATCGGTGAACAGGATATGCAAAAAAAGCCTGTATATGCAGAAAGTACGGTAAGCACAAAGCAGGTGATTACAGAAAACACGAAATTGATCTGCCGATATTTTTATACTATGGATAGAGTAACGAAAGAATGCATGGAAACGGCACCTGTATATCTGTATGGACTGAATATGAATCAACTGGCTGATATTTATAAAGATTGGGAGATCATACGATTTTCATCGGAAAGAGTGATCATGCGTACCGTGATCGAGGGGAAGAGTACGGAAGTATATCTGATTGCCGAATTGGACGGACAGGTTGCTGTTTATCTGAATGATGTTGAAAAAGGTTCGATTCTGATAGAAAAAACAGGAATCCCAGTATCTGTTTTACCGGAAGATGAAATACGAAAAATCAAAAATGGTATTCATGTTACAGGCGAAGAAAATCTTGTAAAACTATTATCTGATTATAACAGTTAGGAAAGTATATTAACATAAAATCTTGCTGGACATTTTTGATCCCACGTGTTATAATGAAAAAGTGAAAACTCCCCAATATTTTCACTGATGCAGTATTGCTTATGCAATACAATCACAATAAGAAATACCTTCTCTTTTTGAAGAAAGAGCAACCATCGGCAGGTTGCTCTTTCTTCAGTTTTCGGGTGGAGAACCATCTGAAAAGACGAATGTTCTCTTCCGATTGACATGTTATATCAGAAACAGGTATAATAATCTGGGTTTAGTATATAGATTTTAAGGTGGTGTATTTATGCACGAGCAGAAAGCATCCTTTTTATTTCTGCCTGAAGATACTTTCCGTATAGAGGCAGTTTATAGTGATGAAACAAAGCAGTATCGTTTTCCTGCCGAACCTCTTTCTACTGATGAAGTAGAAATCAGGCTTCGTGTCGGAAAAGATACTTTTACGGCGCTCTTCTTATGTACAGATGAAAGAGAATATCTGATGGATCTGGCAGAAGAAGATGATCTTTTTGCGTATTACAAAGCGGTACTTCCTCCGACGGAGAAAAAAGTGACATACTATTTCCGTTTACAATTTGGAGATGAAGAAGGCTTTTATAATAAATATGGTTATTTTGCAGAATTCAGGGATGAAGGCAGATTTGAGATCATTCGCGATTTTGTAACGCCTGACTGGGCGAAAGGTGCAGTCATGTATCAGATTTATCCTGACCGATTCTGTAATGGTGATCCTTCTAATGATGTTAAGACAAATGAATATGTTTACCTTGAGAAAATGGTCAAGCATGTTGATGATTGGAATACACCTCCTGCCGTAAAAGATGTAAATCACTTTTATGGAGGTGACCTGCAGGGCGTGATCAATAAACTTGATTACCTGGAAGAACTGGGTGTAGAAGTGATTTATTTCAATCCAATCTTTGTTTCTCCTAGTAATCATAAGTATGATGCACAGGATTACCATCATATCGACCCTCATTTCGGTAAGATCGTAAAAGATGGTGGTAAGATATTAAAGTCTGATGCACTGACGAATGAAAATGCATCTATGTATATCACCAGAACTACATCTGAAGAAAACCTTACAGCATCGGATGAATTGTTTGTGGAACTGGTGAAAAAAGCCCATGAAAGAGGAATCAGAGTTCTTGTAGACGGCGTTTTCAATCATTGCGGTGCATTCCATAGATGGCTGGACAGAGAAGGTTTTTATAAGAACACAGATAAAGGTGCATATCAGAATAAAAAAAGCCCTTACAGAGATTATTTCTACTGGAAAGAAGACGGAAGCTATGAAGGTTGGTGGGATTACGAAAATCACCCTAAACTGAATGCTGAAGGCTGTTCTGAATTGAAAACTGAGCTTCTGCAAATCGGTAGAAAATGGATTTCTCCTCCTTTTAACGCAGATGGATGGCGTTTGGATGTAGCTGCAGATCTTGGTAAAACATCTGAGTTCAATCACAAATTCTGGGCGGAATTCAGAGATGCTGTAAAAGGTGTTTCTGCGGATAAACTGATCCTTGCGGAACATTATGGAGATGCTATTGATTGGCTGCAGGGGGACGAATGGGATTCTATCATGAATTATGATGCCTTTATGGAGCCAGTGACATGGTTTTTAACAGGCGTTTCCAAGCACAGTACGGAAAAACGAGGAGATATGTATAACAATGCAGATGTTTTCTGGGGTTCTATGATTTATCAGATGGGCAAACTGCCGATCCAGTCCTTGAATACATCCATGAATGAACTTTCCAATCATGACCATTCTCGATTCCTTACAAGAACGAATATGCGTACAGGCAGAATTGAAACAGATGGTAGTGATGCAGCTGCTGAGGGCATTGATAAAGCAGTCATGCGTGAAGCGGTACTGCTGCAGATGACATGGCTGGGTGATCCTACAGTATATTATGGAGATGAGGCAGGTCTTGTCGGTTGGACAGATCCTGATAATCGCCGCACATATCCCTGGGGGAAAGAAGACCACGAAATGATCGAATTTCATAAAAAAGCCATTGCGGTCAGAAAAGAACATCCTGTTCTGCGACAGGGATCTCTTCTGCATCTTTATGGTGAAGGCGGCGTGATTGCTTATGGTCGTTTTGATCAAACAGATAAATGCCTGATCGTATTGAATAATGAAGATGAAGACAGAACAATCTCTGTACCTGTATGGAAAATTGGCATGAAACTGGAAACTGATTTGGAAAATTGTCTGTTGTCAGACAGAGAAGGGTTTACAGATGATGCATTCTATTGTCCCGTAAAAGATGGTTTTGTAGAACTGAAAATGCCTCCAAAAAGTGCTGTTGTTTTAAAGGAAGTGGATTAAATGAAAATTCTCTTTGAAGATGAATATATTCTGGCTGCAGAAAAGCCGCAGGGAATGCCATCCCAGGCAGATAAAACAGGGGATGCCGATCTGCTTTCTGAATTGGAGGCTTATGCAGGTAAGGCTTTAGGGTTGTTGCATCGACTGGATAGACCTGTTGGAGGTGTTATGCTTTTTGCAAAGGACAAAAAAGCCGAGGCGATTCTGGCGAAGGATCTTCAGGAAAATAGACTGAATAAACGCTACCTGACTGTTTTGTGTGGGAAATTACCTGCTGATGAGGGGACATTAGAGGACTATCTTCTGAAAAATGCTAGAACAAATCTTTCTGAAGTTGTTTCCAAAGATAGAAAAGGTGCCAAAAAAGCGGTTTTGCATTATAAGAAAATTGCAGAAAAAGAATCGAATACAGGTATCCTTACTCTGACAGAAATCAGACTGGAAACCGGTCGACATCATCAGATCCGTGTACAGACTTCTCATGCAGGAGTTCCTATCTGGGGAGATAAAAAATATCATAAAAATTTCCCTAAAAAGGGAAAAACGGATATTGCGCTCTGGTCTTATCGTTTGGAAGGGGTACATCCAAAAACAAAAGAAACCTTTGTTTTCAAAGCAATGCCTGAAAAAGAACCTTTTACACTTTTTGCTGAAGAATTAAGGGAATTGTAAGAAGTATCCTTTGCAATTTTATATCCAATGAGATATAATAGAAAACTGTATAGAAGAATAAAAATAAGAGAACCCAAGTGGTTCTTTTATTTATCCAATAAATTAGCAGTCACAACTTTAGTTGGCTAACAGACTTGTGGAGGATGGTGAAAAAGTTGCAGAAATATACAGATAAAGCACAGCGTGTGCTTGTACATGCAAAAGAAGCGGCCGGTACATTAGGCAATGGATATATCGGTACGGAACATATTCTGCTTGGACTTACACTGGTACAGGATTCTGTCGCAGCGAAAGCGTTGGAAGGGCAGAATGTAACATATCATCAGGTAATGGAACGTATTTCTGAAATGAATCAGGGGAAAAAACAGGATGGTGCTGTAGAATATACCCCTCGTGCAAAATATGTGGTTGAAATGAGCAAGCATGAAGCAGCTCGTATGAATGAAATGATAGTCGGTACAGAGCATATTCTGATTGCTTTGCTCCGAGAAACAGATACTCTTGCAGTGAAAATCATGACCGGTCTGGGTGTGAATATTCAGACTTTATATGAAGACCTGATGTTAATGCTTGGCGAAAGCGAAGCGCAGCCTTCAGGCGCAAAAGGAATGCATGATAATCCTGAAAAAGAAGAGAAATCTGCAACGGAAACATTGGAAAAATATGGACGAGATCTGAATGCAATGGCAAAAGAAGGAAAGTTTGATCCCATTGTTGGCAGAGATGATGAAATCGAACGAATTGTTCAGATCCTGAGCAGAAGAACAAAAAATAATCCCTGTCTGACAGGTGATCCGGGTGTTGGTAAAACAGCAATCGTAGAAGGTCTCGCGCAGAAAATTGCAGCAGGTGATATTCCTAATGTTCTGAAGCAGAAGCGTATTTTCAGTTTGGATTTGTCTGCGATGGTTGCAGGTTCCAAATATCGCGGTGAATTTGAAGAAAGAATGAAAAAGGTGCTGGAGGAAGTGCGTGCCGACAGTAATCTGATCCTGTTTGTAGATGAGATCCATACAATTATTGGTGCAGGTGCAGCGGAAGGTTCTATCGATGCATCTAATATTCTG
>JAFZDV010000186.1 GCA_017560955.1 Anaerotignum sp. | reverse complement strand
CATTACCATGAAGGGAATGCCTTACTACCAGATGCAGGAAAAGCCCTTCTTTACTCCACCAAACATCGTTTTCCCAATTGTCTGGACGATTCTGTACACTCTGATGGGCATCAGCGACGCACGGATCAAACAATCCAATGATCCAGATCGATCAAAGGCTCTGAAAACATATTTGTTGCAATTGGGTGTGAATTTTTTCTGGAGTGTATTCTTCTTCGGACTGCATCGATACTTTCTTGCTTTTTTATGGCTGCTTCTGCTGATTTTTCTGATCGCTAAAATGATAAAGGAATTTGCAGATGTGGATCTGAAAGCCGCGAAACTGCAGATCCCTTATCTCATCTGGTGTTGTTTTGCAGCGGTTCTCAATTTCAGCGTATGGTGGCTGAACAGATGAAAAGACCTCCAAATGAGGTCTTTTCTTTATTTGGGAATCTGTCTGCCTTCGTGATCGAGTTCAAATCCCCCCCGATGAATCAACTGTGAAAGAGGAACGATTTCATATCCTTTTCCTTTCAGCCCTTTTAAAATCGTATCCAGTACCTGTGGTGTATATTTCGCATCATTATGAAACAATATGATAGAGCCATTCCCCAGATGTTTATGGTTCAGTACTTGGTTTATTTCTGCCTGTGCTCCCTGTTCTTTCCAATCCAGACTGTCAATATCCCATTGAATCGTATAATATCCATTTTCAGTCGCAGTTTCGATCACTTCATTATCATATTCACCAAATGGCGGACGAAACAGATCCATTTCTATACCCGTCAGTTCCTTCACATTCTGATGGCATTTTTGCAATTCTTCTGTGATCTGTTCTGCTGTTAACTGGCTCATATGAGGATGAGTAGCCGAATGATTCCCCAGATCATGACCAGCCTCTGCAATTTTCTTCACTTCTTCCGCATATTTTTCTACCCAATAACCACAGAGAAAAAAAGTTGCTTTCACATTATTTTCTTTTAAAATACGAAGCAGTTCATCTGTATCATCCGCCCCCCATGCCGCATCAAAACTGACAGCCACTTTCGGCTCGTCTGTTTCTACACAGTAAATAGGAAGTTTTCGTTCCAGATTCGCAGTTGCAAAGGCGCCAACACGCTCTGCCATAGGCTGCAATCCTAACATTGCCGCCACCAGCAATATCCCCATTGCAACGACTCCTGCTTTCTTTTTACTGATATGTATCTTTTTCACAGTCTCACGCCTCCAGAAGAGTTTGCTACCAGTGTATGCAAAAAAGAAAAAGTCCAGAACTTATTTGTTCAGGACTTTCGTTTATTATAATCTCTGTCTTACCACTTCATACATCAGAACCCCTGCCGCAATAGAAGCATTCAGGCTTTCTGCCTGACCAGGCATTGGGATTTTCACCCAACGATCACACAGGTCTGCAGCATCATCAGATAAACCACGGGCTTCATTACCAATAATGAAAGCACATGCATTTTCCAGATTCAGGCCATAAGGGTAAGTATCTCCCTTCAGATGTGCCGCATATAAAGGGATATTGTTTTCCTTCAGTTTTGCAGAAATTTCATGCAGGTCAACATTCTGGAATACAGGCACATGAAACATGGAACCCATGGTAGAACGCAACACTTTTGCATTATACAGATCTACACTGCCTTTGGAAAGGAATACTGCATCTGCACCACAGGCATCCGCTGTACGGATCACTGTTCCCAGATTGCCAGGATCATTCAGTTCTTCCGCAAGAATGAAAAATGGTTTTTCTTTTGCAAAAACAACATTAACATCCCAGTTCAGTTTTTTACATATCGCAAGGATTCCCTGAGGGTTTTCTGTATCACACACAGATGCAAACAATGCATCTGGCATACAAAGCACATCAGCCTTTTCTTCATACATAGAACAGTCATTTTCATTAGCAAAGGTATCACTGATGACATAGGCTTCTACCGCCCAGTCTGCAGGTACTTCACTGATGAAACGCAGACCTTCTGCCACAAAAACGCCTTCTTTATCTCTGTTTTTCTTTATTTTCAATCCGTTCAGTCGTTTGACCCATTTATTATCACGGCTTTCAATTCGTTTCATGGTATCACCTCTTTTTCTATGATAAAGGAGAAACCACCCCTTTGCAAGGAAAATTGATGCAAAATCCAATTCTCTATGTTATGATAGACAGAATAAATTATATCTTTAAAAAAGATTTAACCCATATAACTATACTTCTCCCATATGCATCTATGAACAGTTCTTCTGAAAGGAGGAAACTTTATGAAAATCATGGTAGATGCCGATGCCTGCCCTGTAAAAGATCTCATCATCGGTTGTGCCAAAAAGCATGAACTGGAAGTCATCATGGTATGTGATGTAGCCCATATGCTTTTTTATAACGAAAATTTTGTCACTACAGTCACTGTAGATCAAGGATTTGATAGTGCCGACCTTGCCATTGCCAATCGTACACAGGCAGGTGATATCTGTATTACACAGGATTATGGTCTGGCATCCTTATTGCTTTCAAAAAAAGCAACTGTTTTACATCATAATGGATTCTTCTATACACAGGAAAACATCGACCGTATGCTATTTGAAAGACACCTTTCCCGTGAAATGCGCCGTCAAAAAAAATCCAGAGGTGGCCATATCAGAAAACGTACAAAAGAAGATGATGAAAAATTCCTTTCTGCTTTAGAAAGAGCAATTGAACGAGGAAAACAGAATACATAAAGAAAAACCCTATCCGAACGGATAGGGTTACTTTTTTATTCTGGTTTGATTCTTGCAATGCCTTCTTCAATAGCAACATCAGCAACTGCTTTTGCAACAGCATCTGCTACCGCTTTATTCAGTGCAGAAGGAATGATATTTTCTGCATGCAGTTCTTCTTCAGGGATCATCGCTGCAATGGCGTAGGCTGCACGCTGCTTCATGCTTTCTGTGATTTCTCTGGCACGAACCGCCAATGCCCCTTTGAAGATACCAGGGAAAATCAGAACATTATTGATCTGATTAGGGAAATCGGAACGGCCTGTACCTACGACAGCCGCACCGCCAGCCTTTGCCTCATCGGGCATGATTTCAGGAACGGGATTTGCCATAGCAAATACGATACCATTATTCATTGTACCAACCATTTCCTTTGTCACCATATTGGGTCTGGAAACGCCTACGAAGGCATCCGCCCCTTTCATGGCATCTGCCAGAAGACCTTTTTCATGATGAATGTTGCTGATATGAGAGATTTCCTCCTGACCTGAGTTCAGACCTTCATCACCTTCGCAGATGATACCATTTTTATCGCACATGATGATATTGCCAAAACCCATGGAAATCAGCAGTTTACCAATCGCAATACCTGCCGCACCCGCACCATTGATGACAATGCGCATTTCGCCCATCTTCTTACCAGTTACCTTCATTGCATTCAGCATTGCCGCCGCAACAACAATGGCTGTACCGTGCTGGTCATCATGGAAAACAGGAATATCACATATTTCTTTCAGTTTGCGTTCGATTTCAAAGCATCTGGGTGCAGAAATATCTTCCAGATTGATACCGCCGAAACTTTTGGAAATCAGATAAATGGTATTTACAATGGTGTCTACATCCTTGGAATCGATACACAGAGGAAATGCGTCCACATCACCGAATTCCTTGAACAGAACGCATTTTCCTTCCATAACAGGCATACCTGCCGCAGGGCCAATATCGCCCAAACCAAGAACCGCTGTGCCATCTGTAATAACTGCAACCAGATTAGAACGTCTTGTCAGGCGGAAGGATTCTTCATAATCTTTTTCAATCACTTTACAGGGTTCTGCTACACCAGGTGTATATAACAGGGAGAGATCTTCTCTTGTTTCCACTGCTTTTCTGGAAACAACCTCAATTTTACCATTCATTTCATAATGAAGCTGTAATGCTTTTTCATTGATGTCCATTATTTTTCTCCTTTTCATTCGTTTGGCGGAGAAACCACCTCAAAGAACGTTGTTCTTTTCGGTGATGTTGCTCCGCAACTCAATGAATACCGTTCTGCATTTGCCTGCAAGCAGTCAATACAGCCCGTCTTCATGTCTTAATCTCCGCCTTACACCATCTGTTCAGGATGGAACACTTCATCAAATTTTTCTTCTGTCAGGAAACCCAATTTTACACAGGCTTCTTTCAGAGAAATATTTTCTTCATATGCAGTTTTTGCAGTTTTTGCCGCATTTTCATAACCGATATAGGGGCTCAGACCTGTTACCAACATCAGAGAACGATGCAGATTTTCTTCCATTTTTTCCTTATTTGCAACAATACCGCAAACGCATTTTTCACGGAAGGAATCCAGACCATCAGCCAGCAGACGAACAGACTGCAGATATTCATAAATCATAACGGGCATGAATACATTCAGTTCCAGATTACCCTGAGATGCGCAGATACCGATACCTGCATCATTTGCCATGACCTGTACTGCTACCATTGTGATGGCTTCACACTGCGTAGGATTCACTTTACCTGGCATAATGGAAGAACCAGGCTCGTTTTCAGGAATATAAATTTCACCCAGACCACAGCGAGGGCCGCTTGCCAGCCAGCGGATATCATTGGAAATTTTCATGATATTCGCCGCAAGACCTTTGATCGCACCATGTACGAATACGATTTCATCCTTCGCTGTAAGAGAATGGAATTTATTTTCTGCTGTGATAAATTCAATACCTGTCAGTTTGGATACTTCTTCTGCAGCAGCTTCTGCAAAGCCCTTAGGTGCATTCAGACCTGTGCCAACAGCTGTGCCGCCAAGAGCCAGTTCTGCCACTTCAACAAGGCTCATTTCGATCATTTTTTTGCTTTTTTCCAGCATATTTCTCCAGCCGCTGATTTCCTGAGAGAATGTGATGGGTGTGGCATCCTGCAGGTGTGTTCTGCCTGTTTTTACGATACCTTCATTTTCTTTTTCCAGTCTTTCAAATTCAGCGATCATTCTTTCCACTGCAGGGATCAGTTTGTTTTTTGTTTCCAGAACCGCTGCAATATGCATAGCTGTGGGGAATGTATCATTGGAGCTCTGGCTCATATTTACATGGTCATTGGGATGAAGCAGTTTTTCTCCGGCAATTTCATTGCCTCTGTTTGCAACCACTTCATTCATATTCATATTGGACTGAGTGCCACTACCGGTCTGCCATACCATCAGAGGGAACTGATCATCCAGTTTGCCTGCCAGCACTTCATCGCACACCTGTCCGATGATCTCACATCTTTTTGCATCCAGTTTTCCCAGTCTGCAGTTTGCCTGTGCTACTGCCTTTTTCAGAATCGCAAAAGCATATGTGATTTCCTTAGGCATTTTTTCCGTACCAATTTTGAAATTTTCAAAACTTCTCTGGGTCTGTGCGCCCCAATATGCATTCACAGGTACTTTCATTTCACCCATGGAGTCTTTTTCAATACGATAATCCATAATGTTTCTCCTTTGTATATCTATGCATAAACTGTATATTTTCTCTGTTTCACATTGTAACACCATAGCCGCTCTCCTGCAAGCAGACTTGCCATTTCTTCGGAAAAATGCTACACTTTTTTACATATCATGAATAAAACCGAAGGAGGAATGTTCAATGTATACAACAAGCATCGCCATTCAGATACTCCCTGATGTTTCAGATATTAAAAAAGTATGTGAAATCGTAGATCAGGTAATCGCTTATATTGAAAGCACAGGCTGTCATTACGAAGTTGGCCCTTTTGAAACAGTAGTTGAAGGCGAATTTGATACTCTGATGCAAATCATCAAACGTTGTACGGAAATCACCATTGAAGCAGGTGCACCTGCCGTAAAAGCCTATGTAAAGATCAATCATAATCCTTCCGGTGTACTTACAATCAATGAAAAAATCGACAAATACAGAGAAAAGGAATAATACTATGAAATATATCATTTTTGATCTGGACGGCACTCTCATCGATTCCATGCCGGTATGGCGCGGCACCGGTTCCGGTTTTCTAAAAAATCACAACTT
>JAFZDV010000185.1 GCA_017560955.1 Anaerotignum sp. | reverse complement strand
TACAAAACCTTCAGCCAGAGAGATTTCGTTACCACCTTTTTTGAAACGATTTTCCATACCTGTCGCAAAACGATTCAGTTTATCATCCAGATCCAGACCTTCCCCGATAACGATACCAATGGCCATGGATAAAATCAGCACCAGAGTATTCGACCCTTTCAGTGTACCGCTCCAGCCGATATACAGCGTACAAAGCCCCAGACCTTTCATCAGTGTATCTGTGATGCGTTCAGGTATCCCTTTTTTCAACAGCATACCGATGGAACTGCCCACCAGTACCGCCAGTGTATTTACAATGACCGATAACATACTTTCCCTCTTTTCTTTCGTATATTCATGTATTGAAAATCGTACCACTTTTCGTATTTTTTGTAAACAAAAAACCCCAAGCAAAATGCTTGAGGTTTTTATTCTTAAAGTGATTAGAGAACTTTGTTCAGGAAGTCCTGTGTTCTCTTGTTCTGAGGGTTACCAAACACCTCTGCAGGTGTACCCTGTTCTACGATATAACCACCGTCCATGAAGATAACACGGTCTGCCACTTCTCTCGCAAAACCCATTTCGTGAGTTACTACGATCATTGTCATACCATCTCTTGCCAGCTGTTTCATTACTTCCAGTACTTCGCCTACCATTTCAGGGTCCAGCGCAGATGTGGGTTCATCGAAAAGCATGATGTCGGGGTTCATCGCCAGTGCACGGGCAATGGCAACACGCTGCTGCTGACCGCCGGAAAGGTTAGGAGGATATTCTCCTGCTTTTTCCGCCAGACCTACTGCTGCCAGCAGTCTTTCAGCAGTCACTTTTGCTTCTTCCTTTGTCAGTTTCTTTCTGTCAACGGGAGCCAGCATAATATTTTCCAGAACATTCAGATGAGGGAACAGATTGAACTGCTGGAACACCATACCGATGTTCTCTCTCACCTTGTTGATGTTACATTTGGGATCTGTAATATCGTTATCGTCTACGATAACTGTGCCTGCTGTTGTTTCTTCCAGTTTGTTCAGGCAGCGCAGAAATGTGGACTTACCAGAACCGGAGGGACCAATCAGACATACTACTTCCCCTTCTTTGACTTCCAGATCGATACCTTTCAGTACTTCCAGGCTGCCAAAGCTTTTTTTCAACTGTTCAACTTTTACCTTGATCATTTGTTTGCCAGCCTCCTTTCAACCATCTGGAAGACTTTAGTCAGAAAGATTACGACTACATAGTACATAACCGCAATGATCGCATATGTTTCGAAACTGCGGAAGTTTCTTGCTACGATCATCTGACCCTGACGCATCAGTTCACCACAGCCGATAACGGACAGGATGGATGTGTCTTTCAGAGTGATAATAAACTGGTTCAGTACAGAAGGGATAACAATACGGATCGCCTGAGGCAGGATGATTTTTCTCATCGCTACACCATAAGGCAGACCCAAGCTTCTTGCGGCCTCCATCTGACCTTTATTAACCGCTGCGATACCACTTCTGAAGATTTCAGACAGATATGCACCGGCATTCAGGCACAGTACGATGATCGCTGCATTGAACGCGGGAATACGCAGACCCAGCGCAGAAGTCAGACCAAAGTAAATGAAGAACGCCTGTACCAGCAAAGGTGTACCACGAATAACGCTCAGGTAAATACCAGAGAGCCAGTTCAGGGGCTTAACCTTGGAGATACTGAACAGACAGGCAACCAGACCGATCACCACTGCCAGGATCAAGGCTAAAAATGTCATGATAATTGTAAGCTTCATGCCGACAAGCAGCTGAGGCATACATGTTCCTACATACTCAAAAAAACCATTCATTAGGCACTACTCCTTAAGGAATTATTCCTGGATGTATTTGTCCAGAATTTCCTGATATTTGCCGTTTTCTTTCAGGTTAGCAAGACCTGCGTCGAACATTTCCAGCAGTTCTGTGTTGATACCTTTACCAACTGCGAAACCGTAGGAGCTGCCCTGTTCTTTATCTGTTACCATTTTCAGTGCAACACCCTGAGTGATGCCGTAACCCATTACGGGGTAGTCTTCGAAGCAAGCTGCAGAGTTACCACCGATTACATCCTGGTACATTGCGCTGGAATCGTCGAATGTTACTGTTTCAAAGCCATACTGGTCTTTGATGGATTCAGCAAAGTCAGCACCTTCTGTACCGATTTTAACTGCTACTTTTTTGCCAGCCAGATCTTCATAGGATTTGATTTCTTCGTTATCAGCTGCGATACCCATTACAACACCGGAATCGAAGTAAGCTTCAGAGAAGTCGAATTTCTGCTGTCTTTCTTCTGTGATGGACATACCAGCGATTACGCCGTCAGCCTGACCTGCTTCCAGAGCCTGTACAGCTGCGGAGAAGCCCAGTGCCTGCAGTTCATAGTCGAAGCCCTGGTCAGCAGCGATTGCTTCCAGCAGTTCGATGTCGATACCTACATATTCACCAGCTTCGTTCTGGAATTCGAAAGGTGCGAATGTTGTGTCTGTTGCAATGATGTATGTTTTAGCTGCATCGTCAGCTGCGGGTTCAGAACCGCCACATGCTGTTACGCCCAGAGCCATAACTGCTACCATTGCCATTGCTGTTAATTTTTTGGATAATTTCATTTTAAATTCCTCCCTTTTTTCTTTTCCCCATATTACAAGTTTCCTCTATATTTATGTGCTTTGCACATCTATGGGCTTTTTTATCCTTCCTGCTTCAGCATTGCCAGAAGAGAACTGGTTCCCAGTCTGTCTGCCCCTGCTGCCAGAAAGGCTTCTGCATCAGCAACACTTTTAATGCCGCCTGCTGCTTTGATCTTGGTATCCCCTGTTACATATTTCCTGAACAGCTGAATATCCTCCAGCGTTGCTCCGCCGCCGGCAAAGCCTGTGCTGGTTTTGATGAATTCCGCCTTGGAGCGGCTCACCACATCGCAAAGTGCGATTTTTTCTTCTTCTGTCAGAAGACATGTTTCAATGATGACCTTCAGAAGTTTGCCGCTGCAGGCATCTTTGACTGCATCAATCTCCTTTAAAACATCATCATATCTGCCTTCCTTCACCCAGCCAAGGTTGATGACCATATCGATCTCATCAGCACCATTTTTCACAGCCTGTGCTGCTTCCATGGCTTTGATCGCCATCGTCTGATAACCATTCGGAAAACCGATGACTGTACAGACGGGAAGTTTGCCGTCCACAAATTCCGCCGCCTGTTTCACAAAAGAAGGTGGGATGCAAACAGAGGCTGTTCCGCTTTCCATGCCTTCTATGCATAAATCGCGAATCTGCTCCCATGTTGCAGCCTGTTTCAACAAAGTATGGTCGATGGTAGAGATGATTTTTTCCTTTTTCATACACTTCTCTCCTTTACTCTGTCAAATTATCTAAAAGTATAGCATAAAAATGCATCCTATGCAATGTCGCTTTTTGAATCAATTTCCAAAGGTTTTTCTATAGATACGACATTTTTATAAAATTTTCTAATATTATTGAAAAATCTAATAAATTAAGACTGAACAAAATTTCTGTATTTTTCTAAAAACATAAAAAAGCCTTAATTTCTCAACATTTCTACTGAACAAAAAAAATAAATCAAAATTCGAATAGAAAATTCTTTGCATCAGTTTGAATGCAAAAAGAAAACTCCCACTGTGGTGAACCACAATGGGAGTCTGTTTAAGCGAAATTATTCTGCTGCGGGAGCTTCTTCTGCGGGAGCTTCTTCAACAGGAGCTTCTGCCTGACGTTTGGACAGGCTGATTTTTTTCTGTTCGGAGTTAACTTCCAGAACTTTAACTTTGATTACTTCGCCAACTTTCAGTTCGTCTTCAGGTTTTACAACGTGTTTGTTAGCGATCTGAGAAATGTGTACCAGACCATCTACGCCGGGTTCCAGTTCAACGAATGCGCCGAAAGGTACCATACGAACTACTTTACCTTCAACAACTGTACCTACAGCATATTTTTCTACTGCCAGTGTCCAAGGGTTCATGCTAGCATCTTTCAGAGACAGGCTGATTTTGCCTTTTTCTTTGTCTACATCCAGAACGAATACTTCAACAGCCTGACCTTCTTTCAGAACTTCTCTAGGGTTGGAGATTCTGCCCCAGCTCATTTCAGAGATGTGGATCAGACCATCTACGCCGCCCAGATCAACGAAAGCACCGAAATCTGTCAGTCTGGATACTGTACCAGCGATTTTTTTGCCTGCTTCGATTGTTTCGAACAGAGCTGCTTTTTTAGCTGCGATTTCCTGTTCAACCAGAGCTTTTCTGCCGCCGATGATACGACGTTTTACTCTATCCATTTCAATGATGTTGAATTCCAGTTCCTGGCCTTTGAATACGGACAGATCTTCGATGAATCTGTTGGAAACCTGAGAAGAGGGGATGAATACTCTTACGCCGTTAACGATAGCGATCAGACCGCCTTTAACAACGTCAGTTACTGTACCAGCAACAACGGATTTTTCGTTGAATGCTTTTTCGATATCTTCCATACCCTTCTGTTCTTCGATGCGTTTTCTGGACAGCAGAACGTTGCCGTCGCCATCGTTTACACGAACAACAAATACTTCGATTTCGTCACCAGCTTTAACAACCTGGCTGGGAACTACTGTTGTATCTCTGGAGAATTCGCCTCTGGGGATAACACCGTCAGATTTGAAGCCCAGGTTAACGGAAACTTCTTCGCCTACAACCTGGATAACTGTGCCTTTCACAACATCACCAGTATGCAGAGTCACGAGAGATTCTTCCAGCATCTGTTCAAAACTCATTTCTTCAACTTTTACATTTTCTTCGCTCATAGTAACAACTACCTCCTTAATTATAGCAGGCGGTGTAGACGCACCTGCAGTTATACCTATTTTATCACCGCATTCAAAATTTTTCAACACCAAATCGCAAATTGTTTCAATATGTACGGTATTCTCGCAATTTTTTTTGCAGATTTCAACTAATTTCTGTGTATTGGAACTTTTTTTGTCGCCAATGACGATCATTTTATCGACATTTCTGGACAATTCCATGGCTTCTTTCTGTCTTTTTTCCGTTGCAGAACAGATAGTTTGAGAAATATCAAGGTTCAAGCCTTTTCCTTTCAGAATTTCGATCATATCATCGAACTTACTCTGGCGGAATGTTGTCTGCACCACAACTGCATATTTTTTATCTGTATCCAGTTCAGCCGCCTGCGCTTCCTCAGGGCTTTCCAGAATGATCGCACTGTTGCCGCACCAGCCGTTGATGCCCATCACTTCGGGATGTTTGCCGTCACCTGCGATAATAACAGACTTCCCTTCGTTCCATGCTTCATTGACGATATTATGGATCTTCTTTACGAAGGGACATGTGCCGTCTACCATTTTCATGCCTTTTTCTTCCAGTGCATCATAAAGGAACTTGCCGACACCGTGGGAACGGATGACTACAGTACCTTTATCAACACCTTCCAGACTTTCAATGATATGCAGACCTTTTTTATCCAGATCGTTTGTTACTTCCTTATTATGAATCAGAGGGCCATAGGAATACAGAGGCTCTCCGTTGTTTTTTTCGATTTCTGCATATGCCATTTCAATGGCGCGCTTTACACCAAAACAGAAACCTGCAGATTCTGCTAATGTTACTCTGCTCATACTTTCACCTTCATTTCTTCCACTTTGCCCATAACAACATCTGTGATTTCTGTCATCAGTTCTGCTGTCAGTTTCTGGTCGCGGAATTCATCCAGTGTCAGAGGTTCGCCGTATTCTACAACCAGTTTGCTGCGGAATTTATAAGAGCCGCTGATGGCACAGGGAATAACGCTTGTGTTGCCTTTCATGGCAAACAGAGCTACACCACCTTTTGCTTCTACCTGCTGGCCTTCTTTTACACGAGTACCTTCTGCAAAAATACCCAGAATATGACCGTCTTTCAGGACTTTCAGCGCTGTTTTTACGGCTTTCATATCCATGGTAGCCTTTCTGTCCAGAGGAATTACACGTACTTCATTCAGCAGATAAGCCAGGATTTTATTGTCGAACAGTTCTTTTTTACCAAGGTAACGGGGCAGTCTGTCCAG
>JAFZDV010000184.1 GCA_017560955.1 Anaerotignum sp. | reverse complement strand
GTGATTTCCACAGTAGCAGGTACACTGGCGGCCATCGGTATGTCCAAATCTAAAAAGATTCTGAGAAATCTGGTGGAACAGGTGAATAACCTGCCCATCATGAACCCTGAAATCGTAACTGCCATCGGTCTGTTGATGTTCTTCAGTGCCATTGGCGTGGAAAAGGGCTTCCTGACATTATTGCTGGCCCATATCATGTTCTGTATCCCTTATGTGATCCTGTCTGTTATGCCAAAACTGCGCAGTCTGGATCCTAATCTGGCGGATGCGGCTATGGACTTAGGTGCAACACCTTTTCAGGCCCTGACAAAAGTTATCGTGCCTCAGATCATGCCCGGTATCGTTTCCGGTGCCCTGATCGCATTCACTATGTCCTTCGACGACTTCATTATCTCTTACTTCGTAACAGGTAATGGCGTACAGAATATCTCCATTCTGGTTTACACAATGAGTAAGCGTGTAAATCCTTCCATCAACGCCCTGTCCACTCTGGTCATCGTTCTGATTACGATTGCGCTGATCGTGGTAAATGTACTGCCTGTTATTCGTGAAAAACAGGGCAAAGCAGGTCAGCCCGTGGGCAAAGGGGCTATTGCTGTCGCTCTGGCAGTCATCGTTGGTATTGGCGGTTTTGGCTGGAATGCTCTGCACGGCGGCGGCGCATCCCCTCAGGATGCCGTTGCAAAATATGGTTCCGACACACTGAAACTGTATATCACAGGGGAATATATGCGTGAAGACCTGATCCCTGCCTTCGAAGAAGAATTTGGTGTAGACGTTATCGTGGAATATTTCGATTCCAACGAAATGATGTATACCAAAATGCAGGCAGGCGACGCGTACGATGTTGTCATCCCCTCTGACTATATGATCCAGAGACTGATGAAGGAAGATGCCCTGCAGGAACTGGATCTGAGCCTCATCCCTAATCTGGATAACCTGACCCATGAGGTGACAAATCTGCCTTATGACCCCGATAACACATATTCTGTGCCTTATTTCTGGGGCAGTGTGGGTATCATTTATAACCACAATAATGTAGACCCCAAAGATGTGGAAACACAGGGCTATGAAGTACTGCGTAACGAAAAATACAAAGATCATATCTACATTTATGACTCTGAACGCGATTCCTTCATGATGGCGCTGAAAGCACTGGGTTATTCCATGAACACAGAAAATAAGGATGAAATCTACGAAGCCTATGAATGGCTGCTGGATATGAATGATAAGATGAATCCTACTTATGTAACGGATGAAGTTATCGACGGCATGATGAACGGCAACAAGGATATCGCTGTTGTTTACAGTGGCGACGCAACATATATCCAGTCTGAAAACGAAGAAATGAGCTTCTGGATGCCTAATGAAGGTACAAACCTGTGGTATGATGCCATGGTAATCCCTAAAAATGCGGCGAACCCTCTGCTGGCTCATGAGTTCATTAACTATACACTGACTTATGAAGCGGCTATGGGTAACTCCGAATATGTAGGTTACACATCTCCTAACGAAGAAGTTATGCTGGAACTGAGCGATCCCGAAGAAGGTCTGTATGGCGCATATGAAGCCTACGTTCCTCGTGATGGTTATGAAAAGGACGAAGTATTCGAAGATAATCCCATCATCAAAAAGACTATTGCAGAGTTGTGGATCAAAGTAAAAGCATCCAAATAAGGGGTGAACCCATGTTTGAAAAAGTAAAACTGATTTGCTTAACAAATGAAGAAGGTAAAAAAGACTGGCTGGCAAAAGGCTTCGATGAAGTGATTTTCTCTGCCGATCAGCTGAGAAGTAATCTTCTCATCGGCGAAGAACTGCCCGAAAAAATCGTATTCGACGGCAGACTTCAGGACTTTACCCATCTGTTTCCTTTGCGCAGTATAGACGAAAGCTGTGCGCCGCTGAATGTATATCTGGAAAGCGGTGTTGCGGAATGGACAGGTGAATGGGAATTCTTCACCTGCAGAGCGGCGGTCTTAGGCTGCTGCAGCGGCTTTTACCTCTCTATATTGAATAAAAAAGACCTGAAATAAAAAGAAAAGGTATCGGATTTTTCCGATACCTTTTTTGCTTACATAATGAATTCACTTAAAACCTTGAAGAACAGCAGTACGATGACTACCATCAGCATTTTTTTGATGACTGCCGCGCCTTTTTTGATGGCAACCCCTGCGCCGATATAATTGCCCAGAATATTGAACACAGCGGCAGGAACAGCAACGATCCAATATACGGTGCCTGCCAGCAGGAACACCACCAGAGAAGCATAGTTGGATGCCAGATTCAGGAATTTGGCATTACCTGTTGCAGTGCGCATATCGTATTTCAGCACCAGACAGAAGCCGATCAGGGCGAAGGTGCCTGTGCCGGGGCCTACCAGACCATCGTAAAAGCCAACGAAAGAGCCGATCAGGAAAGACAGGACATATTTTTTTTTCTGGCCGAACAGATGGGACAGGTTCTCGTTGCCCATGTTTTTATTTACCAGAGTGATGACCGCTACGATGGGCAGAACGATCAGCATCATGGTTTTCAGGGTATGGTCATCCAGATACAGCACGATACGGGAGGCAATGGCGGAGCAGAGAAACGCACCGGCAGCCGCAGTCAGCCCGATGGGGATGTCTACCATTTTATTGCGGTAGTAACGCAGGGTAGCGATGGTTGTGCCGCAGGCTGCCGCAAATTTGTTGCAGGCATAGACCATGTGCATGGGCAGACCGCTCAGCATATAGGCAGGCAGTGTGATCAGACCGCCGCCGCCGGCGATAGAATCCAGAAACCCTGCCAGAAAACTGGCGATCATCAGGAAGATGAAACTTTCGAAAGAAATGATCATATCAAACATCAATAATACCTCTTATCAAAGAAAAACCACCTCAGATCGAGGTGGCTTTATTTTTTTATTAGTTATCCTTGCCGTTCCAGCAGTATGTACATACTTTTTCACGGGGCATGCCGATCGCTTCCAGCAGACCATCCAGGGACTGATAGCCCAGAGATGCAAAACCCAGTTTTTCGCAGATACGGTTCAGCATGCATTTGCCTCTTTCTGTAGAAGCATCTGCATATTCATCCAGGTGTTTGTCACCTGCCAGACCTTCCAGTTCGTGTACGATACGACGAGCCAGCAGATCATCTTCCCTACCTTTGGATGTGAAGTTCAGATATTTGCAGCTGTACATGATGGGAGGGCATGCGGAACGCATGTGTACTTCCTTCGCATGAGCGCTGTACAGGAAATCTACTGTTTCACCCAGCTGTGTACCACGAACGATGGAGTCATCTACGAACAGCAGTTTTTTGCCTGCGATCAGTTCGGGTACGGGGATCTGTTTCATTTTTGCTACACGGTTTCTGATCTTCTGGTTTGCAGGTGTGAAGGAACGAGGCCATGTAGGTGTGTATTTTACGAAGGGACGTGCGTATTCGATGCCGCATTCGTGAGCATAACCCATTGCATGGGGTACACCGGAATCGGGGATACCGGCTACATAGTCCACATCGGGCAGTGTGCCGTTTTTCGCTTCGTCACGCGCCATGATCGCACCGTTTTTATAACGCATTACTTCTACATTGATGCCTTCGTAGTTGGAGTTGGGGTAACCATAGTAGCTCCACAGGAACGCACAGATTTTCATTTCTTCGCCTGCGGGCTGCAGCACTTCGTAGCCTTCGGGTGTCAGTTTTACGATTTCGCCGGGGCCCAGTTCATATTCATTTTCATAGCCCAGTTTCTGATATGCGAAGGATTCGAAGGAAACGGCATAGCCGGCTTCATCCTTACCTACCAGTACGGGCAGTCTGCCCAGTTTATCTCTTGCTGCGATGATCGCGCCATCGTCTGTCAGGATCAGCAGAGTTACAGAACCCTGAATGGATTCCTGTGCGTGTCTGATACCGTCTACCAGATTATCTTTCTGGTTGATCAGGCAGGCGATCAGCTCTGTTTCATTTACTGTGCCTGTAGAACGACCCATGAACTGATGGCGTTTTTCAAATTCTGCCTGCAGCAGTTCATCTGCATTGATGATGGCACCAATGGTAGTGATGGCATAATTGCCCAGATGAGAACGAATCAACAGAGGCTGAGGGTCGTGGTCACTGATGCAGCCGATGCCGGCTGTGCTGCCTTCGAATTCGATCAGATCTTCTTCGAATTTTGTACGGAAGGGTGTGTTTTCGATATTGTGGATCTCGCGCATGAAACCTTTGTCTTTTTTGTGGAAAGCCATACCACCTTTTTTTGTACCCAAGTGGGAATGGTAGTCTACACCAAAGAAAATATCCAGAACACAATCCTGTTTACTTGTTACACCAAAAAAACCGCCCATGATGTTCCTCCTATCATGTATCGTATATATAGTAATCATATTTCGGAAAAGCATATAAGCGGAGAAAACTCCGCTGTTTTTATTTTATACGAAAAAATGTCTCAATACAACAGAAAACGCAGGATTCTGACATAAAAAATAATCTGTATTTTTCATAGTATGAGGGCAAATTTTCCAAAAATGAAATAAAAAAGCCCTCCGAAAGGAGGGCTTACCCGTCGCTAAGAGGATTCGAACCTCCGACCTGCCGCTTAGGAGGCGGC
>JAFZDV010000183.1 GCA_017560955.1 Anaerotignum sp. | reverse complement strand
GCCATGGATTCGCCTGCGAATGCTTCCTGCAGGTTTTTTTCTGTTTTTGTACCTTTGATGTCGAATTTCTGCATAATGTTTGCCTCCTCTTAATTATATACTCTCTCTTATTGGTTCTTCTAGATAAGAATTATTATCATTTAATATCTTGTATAAATTATATCCTCTTAGTAGGGAATTGTCAATAGGTTTTTTTGGAAAATTCTCTCTATTTTTTATATTCGATAAAAAAGGCCGCATACCTTTTCAGATATGCGGCAAATTTTATCATTTAGCCCAACAGTTTTACCAGAATTGCTTTCTGGGCATGCAGTCTGTTTTCTGCTTCATCGAAGATTTCATCAGCGTGTTCTTCGAATACTTCTGTTGTGATTTCCTGTTCACGGTAAGCAGGCAGGCAATGCTGTACCATGGCATCGGGTTTTGCCACAGCCATCAGTTCCTTGTTTACCTGATAACCGGCGAAAGCTTCTTCTCTTGCTTTCTTTTCTTCTTCCTGACCCATGCTTGTCCAGCAGTCTGTGATGACAACATCCGCATCTTTGGCTGCTTCCATGGGTTTATCTGTCAGAATGAAATGGTCGGGATATTCTGCGGCAAATGCCATAACGGAAGGGTCGGGGTGATAGCCGTCGGGGCAGGCAACATGAACATGCATACCCACTTTCAGACCGCCAACGATGAGGGAGTTTGCCATATTGTTGCCGTCGCCGATGTAGCACATGGTCAGGCTTTCCAGTTTGCCCTTATGTTCACGGATGGTCAGCAGGTCTGCCATGACCTGACAGGGGTGACAGAAGTCTGTCAGACCGTTGATGACGGGGATAGAGCCATATTCCGCCAGCATTTCCACTTCTTTCTGTTCGAAAGTACGGATCATGATGCCGTCCAGCATGCGGCTCATGACACGAGCTGTATCCTGAACGGGTTCGCCGCGGCCGATCTGGGAATCTTTTGCGCTGATGAACAGAGCATGGCCGCCCAGCTGGAACATACCTGTTTCAAAGGAGATTCTTGTTCTTGTGGAGGATTTTTCGAAGATCATGCCCAGTGTTTTCCCTTTCAGGAAATGATGCTCCTTGCCTTCTTTTACATATTGCTTCATCACTGCCGCCAGATCCAGCAGTTCATAGATTTCTTCTGTGGTTACATCTAATAATTTCAGAAAATGTTTCATATGTATCATCCTTTCGAAATAGGTATTCTGTCGTTTTGGTTAGTATCATTATAGTACGATGAGAAAGAAAGTCAATAAAGATATGAATATTTATACGAATACGATTATTGAAAAATGTAAATAGATGTATAAAGTGGTATTCGATGGATAGATTATGCAAAAAAATCCCCCTCGGATGAGGGGGCGTTGTTATTTATCCAGTTGGTCCAGATACAGATGACCAACTTCCAGATCTTCCTGTAATGCAGTGTTTTCTTCATTTGCGTTGATGGTGATCAGGTGGGAAGTCGTCAGGCCGCATTCTTCAGCCGCTTCGGAAATGGACTGTTCCAGTGCTTTCAGGAAACCTTCGTGATAAATGGAACCTTTCTGCAGATACAGGAAGATATCTCTGCCTTTGCCGCCAAAATCGCTGACAAAAAATCCTGCATCGTGGATATCCACAATGAGTTTATGCAGTGCTACCAGACAGGGGATACCGATCAGGTCCTCTTCCTGAGCAGCAAGGTTCAGGCCATCTTCATTCAGTCCGCTGATGTCCATGACCAGTCCATTGGTATCATAGTCTATCATTACGGAGGGGTTCACGCTGAGGATGACAGTGCCTGCTTTTTCTACGGGCTGAACGCCGTTTTCTGCTGTATTGCCACAGGCGGACATAGACAGGGCCATTACAGCCAGAAGAAAATATGTCAGAAGTTTTTTTCTCATAAAATATGCACTCTTCTTTCAGTGATAAGGATGATGTTATTCTGTCCTCATTATAGCACTGTATATGCAGAATGCAAGAAAAATCAGGAAAAGGAAATTCTGGAAAACATTGTAAAATCAAGGTTTAGATGATGATACCGTTGCAGTGATCGATCTCATGCTGGATGATTTCTGCTACCCAGCCTTTGAATGTGCTGCACTTTTTGTTCCAGTTGATGTCGTAATATTCCACTTCGATTTCTTCATAACGGGTGCAGGGTCTTGTGCCCACCAGAGAAAGACAGCCTTCTTCTGTTTCATATTCCCCTTTTTTGGAAAGGATGACAGGATTGAACATGGCAACATTCATAAAGCCCATGCTCACGGCAATAACACATTTTCTGACACCGATCATGTTTGCCGCCAGACCCACACAGCCAGCCTCGTTGGCCTTTAATGTATCCAGAAGGTCGATAGCAACCTGCTGGTCGGCTTTTGTGGCAGGCTCGGATTTCTGCTTCAGGAAAAATTCATCTCTTACAATCTTTTTAACCATTTTAAATCTCCTTTTATGAACTAACTTAAGGGAAGGTTCGGGAACCCTTGGGGTTCCTGAGTAAAATCCGCAGGCGGAGACCGCGTTCTTCGCCGAGGAAAAGAGGACGTCGCATGGAATTTATTCCATGCTCGTATCTCTTTGACCGCCAGTTTAAACAAAAAGAGTTTGCACCCATTGGTGCAAACTCTTTTTACGCGAAAGCGTATTAGAATTCAGCATTCTTAACTGTACGAGGGTAAGGCAGTACGTCACGGATGTTGCCTACGCCTGTCAGGTACATAACAGCTCTTTCGAAGCCCAGACCGAAACCAGCATGTCTTGTGCCGCCGTATTTACGCAGATCCAGGTACCACCAGTAGTCTTCGCGTTTCAGACCCAGTGCATCCATACGAGCTTCCAGAACATCCAGTCTTTCTTCTCTCTGGCTGCCGCCGATGATTTCGCCTACGCCGGGAACCAGCAGGTCCATTGCAGCTACTGTTTTCTGGTCATCGTTCAGACGCATGTAGAATGCTTTGATTTCTACAGGGTAGTCTGTAACGAATACGGGTTTTTTGAAGATCTGTTCTGTCAGATATCTTTCATGTTCTGTCTGCAGGTCGATACCCCATTCTACGGGATATTCAAACTGCTGACCGGATTTTTTCAGCAGTTCAACTGCTTCTGTGTATGTTACTCTGCCGAATTCGTTGGACAGGATGTTGTCCAGTCTTTCCAGCAGGCCTTTGTCTACAAAGTTGTTGAAGAATTCCATTTCTTCGGGAGCATGGTCCAGAACATACTGAATGATGTATTTCAGCATTTCTTCTGCAATTTCCATGTTGTCATTCAGGTCAGCGAATGCCATTTCGGGTTCGATCATCCAGAATTCCGCAGCATGTCTTGTTGTGTTGGAGTTTTCTGCACGGAATGTGGGGCCGAATGTATAGATGTTACGGAAAGCCATTGCGAATGTTTCTGCGGACAGCTGACCGGATACTGTCAGGTTTGTTTCTTTACCAAAGAAGTCTTTGGAGTAGTCGATTTTGCCGTCTTCTGTTCTGGGCAGGTTTTCCAGATCCAGAGTTGTTACACGGAACATTTCGCCTGCACCTTCACAGTCAGAACCTGTGATGATGGGTGTGTGTGCGTAAATGAAGCCTTTGTTCTGGAAGAATTCGTGGATCGCCATAGCAACCAGGGAACGAACACGGAATGTTGCGGAGAACAGGTTTGTTCTGGGACGCAGGTAAGCGATTTCACGCAGGAATTCTACAGAGTGACGTTTTTTCTGCAGAGGGTAGTCGGGTGTGGATGTACCTTCTACTTCAATTTCTGTTGCTTTGATTTCGAAGGGCTGTTTTGCTTCGGGTGTTTCCACCAGCAGACCTTTTACGATCAGGGCAGCGCCTACGTTCTGTTTTGTGATTTCTTCGTAGTTGGAAACTTTGTCAGCTTCGAAAACTACCTGAATGTTTTTGAAGAAAGAACCGTCGTTCAGTTCGATGAAACCGAAGTTTTTGGATGCACGCATTGTACGGATCCAGCCGCCGATTGTTACTTCTTTATTTGCATACTCCGCTGTGTTGCGGTAGATAGACTTTACTGTTGTCAAATCCATGATGTTACTCCCTTTCTAAGTGTTAGATTCTCAATACTCCTATTGTAGTCGCTTTGTTTGAAAAAGACAACCTTTTT
>JAFZDV010000182.1 GCA_017560955.1 Anaerotignum sp. | reverse complement strand
GTGAAGTAAAATTCCACGGTGAAACAATCATTTCCAACTTCCCCAAAGGCAAGAAGGATAAACATTACGCAGGGGAAAACAAAGGTGTTTACAAAAAGACACTGGAACCTACTCCTGATAAGATCACAAAACTGGGTATTGCCCGTACATTCCAGAACATTCGTCTGTTCAAAGAACTGACAGTACTGGAAAACGTTCTCATTGCAAAACACATGAGAATGAAAGCGAACATCTTTGCAGATACATTCCGTCTGAACCGCAAAGAAGAGCAGAAAATGAAAGAGGACTCTCTGGAACTGCTGCGTATCCTGGATCTGTACGATGTAAGAGACGAGATCGCTTCTTCCCTGCCTTACGGCAAACAGAGACATCTGGAAATCGCTCGTGCCCTGGCAACAGAACCTACACTGCTGCTCTTGGACGAACCTGCGGCTGGTCTGAACCCTCAGGAAACAGACGAACTGACAGACTTCATCAGAGATGTACGCGACAAATTCAACCTGACAATCTTCATGATCGAACATCATATGAATCTGGTTATGGATATTTCCGACTGGATCTATGTAATCGACTTTGGTAAGCAGATCGCCAACGGCACTCCTGCTGAAATTCAGAATAACCAGCGTGTAATCGACGCATATTTGGGGGTGGCTGACGATGAGTAATATTCTTGAAATCAAAAACCTGACCGTTTCCTACGGCGGTATCGAGGCTGTAAAAGGCATTGATATGATCGTACCCGAAGGCCAGATCGTAACACTGATCGGCGCCAACGGTGCCGGTAAATCCACAACACTGAAATCCATCTCCGGTCTGGTAAAACCCAAACAGGCATCCATCCTGTATAACGGTCAGGAGATCGTAGGCAAAACACCCGACCAGATCGTTTCCATGGGTATCACACTGGTACCCGAAGGCAGACGCGTTTTCCCTAACCTGACAGTTCTGGAAAACCTGAAAATCGGTGCTTATCTGCGTAAAGACAACCTGCAGGAAGACCTGGAATACATCTACAGACTCTTCCCTCGTCTGAAGGAAAGAGAATGGCAGATGGCAGGTACACTGTCCGGCGGTGAACAGCAGATGCTGGCAGTAGGCCGTGCCCTGATGAGCAAACCTAAAGTAATCATGATGGACGAACCCTCTCTGGGTCTGGCTCCACTGGTTGTAAAAGATATCTTCAAAATCATTGAAACAATCAATAAAGAAGGCATCACAGTACTGCTGATCGAACAGAATGCTAACATGGCACTGAAAGTTGCCCATAAAGCATATGTTATCGAAACAGGTACCATCACAATGGAAGGTACTGGTGCAGAACTGCTGGCAAATGAAGAAATCAAACAGGCTTATCTGGGTAAGACAAAATAAAGTAGTTCAGCAAAGCTGAACTGCGACCACTCTTCGAAGAAGAGTGCACCCCGAAGGGTATCAAGGCATCTTCTGAAAAGAAGATGCCTTTTATATTGAGGTGATTTTCATGGAAAAACTAAAAAATGAAATCTTTACATTATTAAAAGAAAACGGTGCAGAACTGATGGGTGTAGCAGACCTTTCTGATATATCCGAGAGTCCCTATCCCATTGGCATCTGTTTCATGATGCCTGTACCCAAGCACATCATAAAAGACCTTCTGGAGGCTCCTACAAAGGAATACCACCAGATGTATATCGACTACAACGGCAAACTGAACGAAATGGGCCTGCAGGTGGAATCACTGCTACGAGAAAGGGGCTACAATGCCATCGCCAACACTACCGAAAGAGTCGTATGGAACAAGGAAGACCATACTACGCCTCTGCCCCACAAGACCGTTGCCACAAAGGCAGGCCTTGGCTGGATCGGGAAAAGCTGCATCCTTGTGACAAAGGAATTCGGCGGTGCTTTCCGTATGGGTGTGGTGCTGACAGATGCTCCCCTGCCTGCGGATGAGCCCATCATCGAAAGTCAGTGCGGCAGCTGCACAAAATGCGTGGATGCCTGCCCTGCAAACTGCCTGAAAAACACCCTCTGGAAAGCAGGTATGCCCAGAGAGGAGATCGCAGATATTTTCGCCTGCGATGAAACCATGCGCAAGAACATGCAGGAACTGCACGGCTATGAAATGACCATCTGCGGCAAATGTTTTGCTGTCTGTCCTTACACACAACGATATCTGAACAAATAAAAAAGGTGCGAACCAAGTTCGCACCTTTTATTTTTCTCAGAATCAAGCTTTGCCAGCTTTGCTGATTTTGTAGATACCGATTGTCAGCATAGGGATTACATAGATTGCCAAGAAGCCCCAACAGATTGTACCGTAACCTTTTGCAACCAGACCTGTCAGACCGAATGTGGAGATACAGATACCGATGATAACGGATACTACTGCGATTGTAGGACGCATCCAGGAAGGACATACTTTGCCGCCTTTTTCGTATGTTTTTTCGATACGGTCGTCAACAGCTTTGATGAAGCCTGTACCTGTTTCGATCAGAGTACCGAACAGAACGATTTCAAATGCGATGTACAGCCATCTCATATCCAGCATTTCGAAGATTACTGTTACAGGAACTTCTGCAGCACAAACATCACCCAGGTTACATGCCATAGCCAGCAGCAGCAGAACTGCAGGGATTACGCCGATTGCACCAGCCAGTGCGCCGGAAACAACCGCTTCTTTACGGCTTTCTGCGTCACGCATTGTGTACAGCAGAGCGGGAACGATACCTAAGTTATAGAAAGCGTACTGCATACCACTTACGAACCAACCGGAACCAACTTCGCCTTTTGCCCATTCAGCAGATACATTGCCGCCGAATTTCATGAATACTGTTGCCATGAAAACGATATATACGATGTAAAGAACTACAGACCAAGCAGACAGAACTTTTTCGATCGCTTCTGTACCTTTTACGATCAGCAGAACGATACCTACGGACAGAACACCAATACCTACCCAAGGAGAGAGGCCGGTTAAGTCAGCAGACATGGAACCCGCTGTTGCGTTAACTACGCCGAGAACGATCAGCAACAGAACGATGTAGCAGATTTCATACAGAATGCTGAATTTGCCCATCAGTTTGCCCATCATTGTGTTGTATTCGAATGTACGGAAAACACGAACGAATTCGAATGTTACTGCACACAGAACGGACCATACTGCCAGTGTTACCAGCATACCCAGCAGACCGCCCTGCAGACCTTTTACGCCGAAGTACTGTGCAATTTCAACACCTGTACCGTAACCGCCGCCGATAACTACGGACTGGAATACGAAACCAGGAATCAGTAACTTCGTCCAGCTCTTTTTACTTGTTGTACTCATAATAAATCTTCCCCCTTTAGGTGCATTTTTTATTGCCTTTCTCAGGCCTCTTTTGTAACTTCTCCCGCTTTTGCCTGGTACAACTGTGATGTGCAAAAGCACGGAGTTTAAATAAAAAAACGGGATATTTCTTTTATAAAAATGGATGATTGCATTTCTGAAATATCACCAATTTCTTCTGTACGCTTCAAAATTATAACAATCTTTTTTCAAAAATCAAGTGTATCTACAAAAAAACACTGTATACATTTCAATTTTGTTCCACCCTATCAAAAAATGCCCTGTTTTTGTTGTACAAATCAATAAGCATACGAATATTTTGTATACAAAACGAATAAACTCCCGCTTTTTATACAAAAACGGGAGTCTTTTATTCATAATTATGTAACCGCACCATGGTACCATTTCTGCCCTCTGTAACGGAGCATGATCAGTACCGCACGAACCATCCAGTCGATGGACATGGCAACCCAGACACCAAATACACCAAGGCCCAGTTTCACACCAAGGATGTAGCTGAAGCCGATACGGAAGATCCACATGGAAACAATAGAAAGGATCATACAGTATTTTACATCCCTTGCGGCACGAAGGGTATTTGCCAGTGTAAATGCCTCAGGCCAGATAAACATACAGCAGATACCGTGATACCAGACGATACGTTTTGTAAACATCATCGCCTCGGGAGAAAGATTATACAGATACATGATACCGGGAAGCAGCAGCAGAGTGACACCACTGAAGCAGAAGATCAGGATATGTACCAGTCTGACGATCTTTCTGGTATAAAATCTTGCCGCCTCATAATCTCCGCCGCCAATACAGCGGGAGCAGACGGTGATGACCGCCATACCGACGGACATACCCGGCAATACCTGCAAAGTCGCAATAATATTGGAAACGGCATTGGCAGCAATGGCCGCTGTACCGAAACTTGTGATGATACTCAGCACCATGATCTTACCCAGCTGGAACATACCATTTTCCAGACCGTTGGGAATACCGATATGAGCGATTTTCTTCAGCATGGAAAAATCCAGACGGAAGGAAAAGGGTCGTTTCAGATGCAGCATCAGTGTCGGCTTTGTCAGCAGCGCAGTGACCGCCACACCGGAGATGACACGGGAAACCAGCGTTGCAATGGCTGCCCCTGCAACCCCCATATCAAACACGAAAATCAGGATGGCATTACCGCCCACATTGATCGTATTCATGATCATGGAAAGATACATAGGC
>JAFZDV010000181.1 GCA_017560955.1 Anaerotignum sp. | reverse complement strand
CTGCCCCCAGACCATAGAGGATGCCTTTTGCTTCAGAAAGAGCAGGGATACCTGTCGTCAGTACGCCCGATACAAAAACCATACCAAGCAGTGCAACCAGAACACAGACTGCTTTTTTCACCGTCAGCCTTTCCTTCAGCAGGAAAGGAGAAGCCAGAATAACGAAGATCGGCTCCATGTAATAACAGATGGTGGCGGTGGCGACGGTGGTATAGTTATAGGATTCAAAAAGCAGGATCCAGTTGATGCCGATAAATGCGCCGGAAAGGGCCAGCATCACGAAATTTTTCCTGATGGCAGCTTTGTCCAGTCGACTTTTTTTCAGATAAACAAAAAGAAGCACGAAAAATGCACCGACAAAACCCCTTACCAGCGCAATGATGCTGGAAGGCAGGGGAATATGTCGCACGAAAATGCCTATGGTACCGAAAATAAACATCGAAGCGATCAATTCCAGTTTTGCCTTATTTGCCATACTTTTTGTGCTCCCTTCAGCTTTTCACTTTTGTAAATAATTATTATTCTACATCCAGTTCTACTTCTACAGAACCAACGCCTTTTACTTCAACGATGTCGCCATGGCGGATTTTTTTACCGCGTTCTGTAGCCAGTTCGTTATTTACATAAACCATATTTTTCGCCAGGTAGTATTTTACATCGGAACCCTGATCGATCAGACCAGCCAGTTTCAGTACCTGCTGCAGTTTGATAAATTCTGTATGAATATATACTTTATCCATTTTTATTCTCCTTTCTTTCGGGGGACGCTGTCCCCTCTCGACCCCTGCCAAAGGGGTCACCCCTTTGGAAACCGAGTTGCAGAAACTATCGTTTCTGCGAGAAATAAATATTATTTGCGCCGCAGGCAAATAGGGTCAAGGGGATTATCCCCTTGTGGGGTTTGGGGCAACGCCCCATAAAACTTGCCTTGCAGGCTGATTTTTGGAAAGTTTGAAAACCTTTTTGCAAGGAAAAAAGGTTTTCAAGGTCTTTTACATTCTTAAAGGCAAAATTAAATATTTGAACGCATCACCACTTACAGGCAGGATAGTGCAGGGGCTCAGGCTCGCCATGAAAATCATTTTTACGGACTCGTCTTCGATGGAACGCAGAGCCTCGATCAGATATCTGGGGTTGAACGCGATAGACAGATCATCGCCTTCTACATCCGCCGCAACACTTTCATGAGCAGTACCCATATCACTTCTTGCAGTGATATCCATGCCGCCGTTACGCAGCATCAGTCTTACGGGTGTTTTTCTGTTATCTCTGGAAACCAGGGACGCTCTTTCCAGCGCCTGGATCAGTTCACTCTTATCGATGATCATTTTTGTTTTGTAATCCTCAGAGAAGGACTGGGCATAACGGATGAAATCACCTTCGATCAGACGGGAAACCATTACTGCATTGCCCAGATCGAACAGGATATGTTTTTCTGTCAGATACATGGACAGTGTGTCTTCTTCTTCCTGAGACAGAATTTTGTTCAGTTCAGATAATGTTTTACCGGGAACGATGACTTCTGTTTCACCACTGCCCATCATCAGGGAATTTTTACGGAAGGAAATACGGTAACCGTCAACAGAAACGATATTTACAGAATTATCCTTCAATTCGAACAGTTCACCTGTCAGAACAGGCTTGGAACCATCCTGTGCGATGGAGAAAATTGTCTGACGGATCATATCTCTCAGTTTCGCCTGTTCCATGGAATACATTTTTTCCTGTTCTACTGCAGGCAGGTCGGGGAAATCATCGCCGTTCTGGCCCATGATCTTGAATTCGGAAGAACCGCTGACGATGGAAACTGCATATTTTTCGTCTGTTTCGATGGTAACTGTTTCACCGTTCAGTCTGCGAACGATTTCATTGAAAATTCTTGCTTCGATAGCAACTTCGCCCATTTCTTCGATGTCTGCATCGATGGGTGCTGTTTTGATGCCGATTTCCAGATCGTTACCTGTCATCACAAAACCTTTATGGTCTGCTGTCAGCAGGATACATTCCAGAATAGGCAGTGTAGTACGGTTGGAAACCGCTTTGTTTACGATATTGATATACTGCAGCAGCAGATCTTTACTGACTGTTAATTTCATAACTGTGCACAACTCCTTTGTTCACATGAATAAGTAAGATATATAAGATTTGACTCGTAGCCGTAGTAGTAGGGGCTGTGGGTTTGTGGAAAACCCGTTTTCTGCCCAAAAATCAAAGAAAAAACGGCTTGGAAAACTGTGTGGATAAGTCTGTATAACTTTTGGGGTTGTCCACCTTGTCCACATCGGCGGAATTTCCGAAATGGTTGTCCACAAATTTTCCAGTGTAAATCCACAGATTTCTGTGGAGAAGTTTCCTATATAATAAGGAAGTTTTTTGGGGGAACCTTTCTTTCCTTGGTGAAAGGTTCCCAAACCCTCCAAAGAACCGCCTGAAGGCTATATCTGCGAGGCCAGCCTCGCGCTCCGTGAACTTTTGAAAAAGTTCAATCAAAACTTTTATTTGCCTGCGGCGCTGAAAAAGCATGTATATGCTTTTTCGTATAAAGTTTAGGTCAAGCCTTTTCAAAGGCTTGCAGGGTTCTAAGGGACAGAGTCCCTTAGGCTTCTTTGATTTCTTTTTCCAGCTGATGCAGTGTTTTCTGCAGTGCTGTATCTGTTTCCATCTGTTTTTCGATCTTGGAGATGGCATGGATCACAGTTGTATGGTCTCTGCCGCCGAAGCTTTCGCCGATCTTAGGCAGGGAAATATCCAGAAGTTTACGGCACAGGTACATGGATACCTGTCTGGGGAATGCGATATTCTTAGGCTTTTTGCTGCCCTGGATATCTTCCACGCGGATGCCGTAATGCTCTGCTACCACCTGCTGGATCAGGTCGGGTGTCAGAGGTGTAGCTGCGTTTTCACTGAAGATATCCTTCAGGCTGTTTTCCGCCAGAGAAATGGAAATATCCTGATTTGTCAGGGTTGCGAAAGCAACGATACGAGTTAATGCGCCTTCCAGTTCACGGATATTGGACGCGATATTTTTCGCGATATATGCCATAACATCATCGGGCACTGTGATATGATCCCTCTGGGCTTTTTTACGCAGGATCGCGATTCGTGTTTCATAATCGGGGGACTGTACGTCTACAGTCAGGCCCCATTCGAAACGGCTGATCAGTCGTTCTTCCAGTGGTTTCAGTTCCTTGGGAGGACGGTCGGAAGAAATAACGATCTGTTTGCTGGATTCATACAATGCGTTGAATGTATGGAAGAATTCTTCCTGTGTACTTTCCTTTTTCGCGATAAACTGGATATCGTCGATCATCAGCAGGTCGATTTTTCTGTATTTCTGACGGAATTCCTCCATTTTATTGTTCTGGATGGAGTTGATCAGTTCATTTGTAAAAGTTTCGCTGGTTACATACAGCACTTTTGCATCGGGGTTCTTATCCAGAACGAAGTGACCGATGGAGTGCATCAGGTGAGTCTTACCCAAACCGGAGTTACCATAGAGATACAGGGGGTTATAGGCATGGGCAGGTTCTTCTGCGACTGCCAGAGATGCAGCGTGGGCCATGCGGTTACTGTTGCCGACTACGAAAGAGTCGAAAACATATTTGGGATTCAGGTTACGGTCTGCCATATTTTTTCTTTTTTCTGTCAGATCCAGCTGTTTCAGACCGCCGTTTTTCTGTTCTTCTGTTGTCAGAAGTTCAATTTCATATTCTTTCTGTGTCACCAGTCTGATAGAAGTACGGATGACGGGCATATGGCGTTTTTCGATCATTTCCTTGAACAGGGCGCTTTCTACCTGCAGGATGATCTTATTTCCATCGATCCCACAGGGGATGATGGGCTGGATCCATGTTTCAAAACTTACTGTGGAAGTACCTTCTTTGATATGTTCCAAAGCGGCTTCCCAGATCTGCTTCAGTTCCATAAATTCTCCTCCTTTGTTAACGGGTTTCGCCGCGTTTTGAAGAACGAGCAAGTGAGCAGAGCTTGCGCGAGTGATGACTGCGGCGAAAGGTTAGTGGTCTTTTCCGCAAGGAAAAGAAACTACCTTAATTTTATTTTTTCAATTTGTTGTGTTTTTCTGTGGAATGTTATCCACAGAATTTTCGAATCATGCTGTTGAAAACAGCGTATTTTTTCATAGGGTCTGTGGTTTATACACAGAATTCTCAGATTTCCTGTTCACAATATCCCCACAGGCGGAAAGTGTCGATTTTCTGCGGCTTTCTTTGGGGGTGAGCCGAGTGGTTTCAACAGGGGATCCTGCGGTTTCAGAAAGTTATCAACATAGTTATACACAGTTTGTGGATAACATAATTTTGTCCTTTGTGAAACCTGTGGAACATGGGAATAGACATTACTGTCATAAGTATATCAAAAGTTATCCACAGGTTCAATGAAAAAACTGCTGAAAAAAACTTTTCCACAGGAAAAATGGTGTATTTTGTATCCCTGAATACAATATATAGTAAATCGGGTTTCATAGAGTATCAAAATATGTAAATTTTGAAAATTGAGATTTTGCTGAAACCTGTGGAAATGTGGAAAAACCTTGAAAAATCAATACATTCTTGAAAAATTTTTCTTGACGAGTGGTTGCTTTTTCACTATAATAGATGCAGTGCTCAAAAAAAGGGCAATTTAGCCTTGAATTTTAGAAGGAGGTGCAACAACCATGAAAATGACATTCCAGCCTAAGAAAAGACAGAGAAGCAGAGAACACGGCTTCAGAAAAAGAATGAGAACAGCAAACGGCAGAAAAGTGCTTGCTGCAAGAAGAAAAAAAGGTAGAAAAGTATTATCCGCATAATCTTTTCATGTTTATTAAGGCCGCATCAGTGTGGCCTTTTGTTCGTCATGGAGAAAAATTTAACGCGGGCCGCAAAGGAGGGTTGGTCAGATGAAATTTACAGAATCTTTGAAAAAGAATTTTCAGTTCCGTCATGTGTATAACAGAGGCAAATCCATCGCCAACCGTCATTTGGTATTGTATATGGTCAAAAACGGAACACAGGGAAACAAGCTGGGCATTTCTGTCAGCAAGAAAGTGGGCAAAAGTGTTGTCCGCTCCCATGTGACACGCCTGATCCGTGAAAGCTACCGCAGCATGGAGGAAGAACTCAAAACAGGGTATGACCTTGTGGTCATTGCCAGAGTTTCCTGTGCGGATGCTTCTTATCATGAGGTGTGCCGTTCTTTGCGGCATCTTTTCAAAAAACAATCGCTTCTGCTGAGCGCGTCTGAAAGAAAGGACCGTCAGGATAAAAAAGAAGCGGGCGGAGAAGAAACGAATGCTTAAGAAATTTCTTCTTCTGCTGATCAGGTTCTATCAGGTAGCGATTTCGCCTCATCTGGGAAAGAACTGTCGGTTCGTGCCGACCTGCTCCCAGTATGCGATAATTGCCATTACCCGTTTCGGTGCGATAAAGGGCACGTATCTTACCATTCGGAGACTGCTGAAATGCCACCCCTTTCATGAGGGCGGCTTCGATCCCGTACCTGAAAAGAACGAAAAATAAAAACTGTCCTTCGGGGCAAAAATCTCTATTGTTTGTTTAAGGAGGAAAAAATGTTCAATTCCTATGCTTTACTGGAAGCACTGCCTTCCGTAAGAGAACCCGGTAAGATCATTGGCCCCATCGCCGACCTGATGGGTCAGATCTACAACATGCTGTTCAACGTACTGCACAGCAACAACAGCGCAGGCTCTCTGGGTCTGGCTATCATCATTTTTACACTGATCGTAAAAATGCTGCTGTTCCCCCTGATGGTAAAACAGCAGAAATCTTCTTTTATCATGCAGCAGATGAAACCTGAGCTTGATAAAATCAGAGCAAAATATGCAGGCAAAACAGACCAGATGTCTCAGCAGCGTATGGCTTTCGAAATGCAGGAACTGCAGAAGAAAAACGGCGCGAGCATGATGGGCGGCTGTCTGCCTATGCTGATCCAGCTTCCTATTCTGTATGCACTGTTCTATCTGTTCCAGAATGCATATGTATATGTAGATGCGATCGGTAATAACTATGTTAACATTGCAAATGCCATCCTGAATATCCCCGTTGCAACAAGAATGGAAGTATTCCAGCCTTTTGCACAGGAATTCGTAGATGCTTATAAAAATATGGCGATCATCAAAGATGGTTTCGACATGAGCCAGGTAAACGATGTTGTTATGCTGGTTGGTAACATGAAACAGGGCGACTGGGATATTGTTCTGCAGAACCTGGGTACACAGGGCGTAGAACTGGCTGGTCTTCTGGCTACTAAAAATGAAATCGAAACTTTCCTGACAATCCCTCTGGTAACAAAAGCAGGTCTGGGCTTCCCCGGTGTCATCATCCCCATCGCTGCAGGTATCACAACATGGCTGCAGACAAAGATCATGAACATGATGAACCCTCAGAATATGGATCCTTCCAACCCTGCAGCAGCAATGACAAAATCCATGCTGTACACAATGCCTATCATGATGGGTGTATTCTCCATCACAATGCCTGCCGGTCTGGGTCTGTACTGGACAATCTCCAATATCTTTGGTATCGTTCAG
>JAFZDV010000180.1 GCA_017560955.1 Anaerotignum sp. | reverse complement strand
TATTTTACATTTTTTCGGAGGATTTTTCAATTGATTCATTACAGGTATTCGCTCAGAAAAAATTTTTCCTGTTTCTTGCCATCAAACTGACATTGTATTATAATAAAGTATCATACTAGGTTGTGAAATATTTCTAATAAGAATGAAAATATAGGAGGACGACCAATGGCTGAAGAAAAAATCATGGAAAACAACAGCGGTCTGGGTGCAACTGGTAACTTTATCCATAGCTACATCCAGGACGACCTGAAGGGCGAACTGAATAAGATCAATACCAGATTCCCGCCCGAACCCAATGGCTACCTGCATATCGGTCATGCAAAATCCATCTGCCTGAACTTTGGTCTGGCAAAACTGTACGGTGGTAAATGTAATCTGCGTTTCGACGATACAAACCCCACAAAAGAAGATGTGGAATATGTAGAATCCATTCAGGAAGACGTAAAATGGCTGGGCTTCGACTGGGAAGACAGACTGTACTATGCTTCCAGCTATTTCGATAAATATTATGAAGTAGCAGTAAAACTGATCAAAGAAGGCAAAGCTTTCGTTTGTGAACTGACAGCGGAAGAAATGAGAGAATACCGCGGTACTCTGTCCACACCCGGTAAGGAAAGCCCTTACAGAAACAGAAGTGTGGAAGAAAATCTGGACCTGTTCGAAAGAATGAAAGCAGGCGAATTCCCTGATGGTTCCAAAACACTGCGTGCGAAAATCGATATGGCTTCTCCTAACATCAACATGAGAGACCCCGTTATCTATCGTATTTCTCATTCCACACACCATACAACAGGTGATGCATGGTGCATCTACCCTATGTATGATTTTGCACATCCTCTGGAAGATGCCATCGAAGGTATCACACACTCCATCTGCACAATGGAATTCGAAGACCACAGACCTCTGTACGACTGGGTTGTAAGAGAAGCTGGTTATGTTGTGAATCCTCCCAGACAGATCGAGTTCGCTCGTCTGGGTATGACAAATACAGTAATGAGTAAGAGAAAACTGCGTGCGCTGGTAGAAAATAATCTGGTTGACGGTTGGGATGACCCTCGTATGCCGACAATCAGCGGTCTGCGCCGCCGTGGTTATACACCCGAATCCATCCGTGATTTCTGCGAAAGAATCGGTGTTTCCAAAGCAAACAGCATGGTTGACAGCGGCCTGTTGGACTACTGCATCCGTGACGACCTGAAAGCAAAAGCAAAAGTTGTTATGGCTGTTCTGGATCCTCTGAAAGTTGTTATCACAAACTATCCCGAAGGTCAGGCTGAAATGATCGAAGTGGAAAACAACCCCGAAAATGCTGATCTGGGTACAAGAGAAGTTCCTTTCACAAGAGAAGTTTATATCGAAAGAGAAGACTTCATGGAAGAACCTGTGAAAAAATTCTTCCGTCTGGCTCCCGGTAAGGAAGTTCGTCTGAAAGGTGCTTACTTCGTAACATGCACAGACTTCGTGAAAGATGAAAACGGCGTTGTAACAGAAGTACACTGCACATACGATCCCGAAACAAGAGGCGGTAACGCTCCTGACGGCAGAAAAGTAAAAGGTACTCTGCACTGGGTATCTGCTACAGAAAATGTACCTGCTACAGCAAGACTGTATGATCATATGATGCTGGATAACCCCGAAGATCCTAACGGTGAAATGATCATGAACCCCACTTCTCTGGAAGTGAAAGAATGCTTCGTAGAACCTTCTGTGAAAGACGCACAGAAAGGCGAAAGATTCCAGTTCATGAGAAACGGTTACTACATCGTAGATACAAAGGACACAACAGAAGAACATCTGGTATTCAATCGTATCGTTCCTCTGAAGAGCTCCTTCAAACTGTAATGAAATAAAAAAAGACCCCGACATCTGTCGGGGTTATTTTTTTATAAATTTACAGGATCAGAACGAAAGTACCGATGGTAATGAAAACACCGCCGATGATGGTCTGCAGGGATGCAGGTTCTTTCAGCACAACAAATGCAAGGATCATGGAAATAACAACACTGAATTTATCGATGGGAACGACCTTGGATGCCTGACCCATCTGCAGTGCGTGGAAATAGAACAGCCATGAAAGACCTGTAGCCAGACCGGACAGAACTAAAAAGATCCAGCCTTTTGTCGTAATATTTTCAATGCCATGGTGTTTGCCTGTAATGAGGACAATGCCCCATGCCATGATCAGCACAACGACCGTACGAATGGCAGTACCCAGATTGGAATCGATACCGTCCATACCGATTTTAGCAAGAATAGAAGTCATAGCTGCAAAGATTGCAGAAAGAAATGCGAATAATACCCACATGGAAAAATCCCCCCTTGAAATTTTATATACTCTCTAAATGATAATGATTATCAATTAGAATTATAATTTGTTTTTTTGACAGATGCAATAGGTTTTGGAAAAATTTTCATATAATTTTACAGGGGAATGGGTTTTGTTGACAGATACAAACATGAGCAGGATGCGTTGACAAGCAAAATGCGGATTATATATAATTTTTTTGTTATTTATTGAAATAACTGGAGGTAATTATGATTCTGAATGAACTGAAAATTAGAAATAAAACAGCAAAGAGACCTATTGTGCAGGGCGGTATGGGCGTAGGCATTTCTCTGTCTTCTCTGGCAGGCAATGTGGCAAAGCATGGTGGTGTTGGTACCATCACTGGGGTACATCCCGGTTTCAGGGAATCTGATTTTAAAGAAAATCCCCTGCAGGCAAACCTGCGCGGCATCCGAAAGGAAATGGAAAAGGCAAGAGAAATTTCTCCTGATGGCATCATTGGGTTCAACTTTATGTCTGTGATGAACCACTATGAGGAATGTGTCAGAGAAGCCATTGCAGCAGGGGCGGATTTTATTGTTTCCGGTGCAGGTCTTCCGCTGAATCTGCCCAAATATGCGGCAGACAGTGATGTGGCTATCATTCCCATCGTTTCTTCTGCCCTTGCATTGAAACTGATTGTAAGAAACTGGCAGCGACAGGGCAGACTGCCTGATGCTGTCGTTGTGGAAGGCCCTCTGGCAGGCGGCCATCTTGGTTATAAATACAATGACATGGTAAATGGCAAATTTCCTTCTCTGGAAGAAAGTCTGGCAGAAGTTCTGGTTCTGGTAAAGGAACTGGAAGAAAAGAATGGTGTATCGATCCCTGTGATCGCAGGGGGCGGTGTGAGAAACCATGCCAATGTGGAAAGACTGATTCAGATGGGGGCAAGTGGTGTACAGGTAGGCACAAAATTTGTTGCAACGGAAGAATGTGATGCTTCCATGGCATATAAACAGGCTTATCTGGACAGCAGAGCGGAAGATGTCAGAATCATCGAAAGCCCTGTGGGTCTGGCGGCAAGAGCTATCCAGAATCCTTTTCTGCAGAAAGCGGAAGAAGGCCGTATTCCTGTGGAACATTGCTATGGCTGTATGGGACACTGTAAACCAGCAGAAACAAAATACTGCATTTCCCAGAAACTGATTGATTCTGTAGAAGGCAGAGAAGGTCTGGTGTTCTGTGGTGCTTATGCCCATGAACTGCAGGAACTGTCTACAGTAGAAAAAGTAATGAAAGAACTTTGCGGAGAAATCTGATAGAAGGAGTCCAAAAGGGCTCCTTTTTATTTCTTAAGATATTTTTCCTTTTTTGCAGATGCAATTTGGTGTATACTGATAATATGAGAAGAAATCTATTTTGAAACGGAGTGATCGTTTTGAGAGATAAACTGAAAGATTGTAATCGAATTATCGTAAAAGTTGGTACATCTACCATCACATATCCCAATGGCAGACTGAATCTGAAAAGAATTGAAGAACTGGCATGGGTGCTGACAGATCTGAGAAATCGCGGCAAGGAAGTTGTTCTTGTGACCAGTGGTGCCATTGGTGTTGGCGCAGTGCGTATGAATATGAAAGAACGCCCTACCATCATCAAGGAAAAACAGGCGGCAGCGGCAGTTGGTCAGGCTATGCTGATGCAGATCTATCAGAATTTCTTCAACAGATATAATCAGACGGTGGCACAGGTCCTTCTGACAAAAGAAGAACTGAGCAGTGACAGCCGTTATGAAAATACCCATAATACACTGATGACTCTGCTGGAAATGGGCATCATCCCTATCATCAATGCAAACGATACCATTTCTACATACGAAATCGAAATTTCCGATAATGACCGCCTTTCTGCTATGGTAGCAGAAATCGTGGAGGCGGATCTGCTGATCCTCTTGACAGATATCGATGCATTGTATGATAAAGACCCCAGACATAATGATGATGCAAAACGTGTTTCCTATGTGGCGGAAATCACAGACGAAGTAAAAGCTATGGCAGGGGAAAAGAAAGGTTCCGAATTCAGTGTTGGCGGCATGAAAACAAAACTGCAGGCAGCTGAGATCTGCCTTGCGGCAAAGGTACAGATGGCTATTGCACTCGGGGAAGACCCGAAAGTGGTGCATCGCATTATTGATGGAGAAGATGTCGGAACTTTGTTTGGATAACAGAAAACTGGAGGTAATGAAATATGAGTTTTTGTCCTAACTGCGGCAGACAGATTTTAGATGAAAGTCTGGGTTGCCCTGTGTGTAATGTTAGAAATAATATCGATCCTTCCAAAGAGGTCATTGATGGTCATGCGGAAGAAATCAAAGCAGAAACAGTAGAAGAATTTACGGTAGAGGAGCAGGATGGCACATCTCACCGTTTTGAAAGCAGCACCGAAACAGGTGAGGCGGAATATAAGAAAAAAGCGACTGTTGCGGCGGATGCAAAGATCCACCCTCTGCTGAAGGTAGCAGTTATCGTGCTGATTGTGATGGTCGGTGGCTTTGGTGCTGTTGCAGGCTGTGTGGCAGGTGTGGTACTCTCTAAAAGCCCTTCTCAGGATTATCGTGATTTCGGTAAACTGCTGATGAAAGTCAGTGTACTGATGCTGGTGATTTCTTTCCTGTGTTGTGGTCTGAGTACAAGCATGGGTATTGTAGGCAGTATTTTTAATACAGGCTCTTCCCCTGTGATCACTTACTGATATGTTTGATTTTATGGAAAGAATGGGCTCTGCCGTCTGTCATCAGATGGCGGAGCGCAGTTTTATATTTGATGGAATGCAGATGCCCCTTTGTGCCCGCTGCATGGGTATCTATATCGGGGCATTTTTTGCGTTTTGTTTCTTTTTTCTGAAAAAGAGAGTGGGGAATGGAAGACCATTTTCCATGGTACAGGCGATACTGACAGGACTGGCTGTTCTTCCTGTCGGGATTGACGGTGTTGGCAGTTATCTTGGGTTCTGGGAAAGCAGTCAGCTGATGCGTGTTTTTTCTGGCAGTCTGGTTGGGGCGGTTGTGCCCGGATTTCTGCTGATGGCAGTCAATATGGATACGAAAAAAAGTGATGATGAGCCGATTTATGAAAGAACAGCAGAATTAGTTATGCTGATGATCCTTTCTGTTGGATTTAGTTTGGGTCTGTATGCTGGAATGCCGATTTGGATTATTGCGGCAGTCATTTCCATGGCAGGGGAAGTGTTCCTCTGGGGTGGTGTTGTATGGCTGTTGCTGAAAAGTATCTGTAAAAAAGAAGATTTTCCTTACTGGAGGGTTTCTCTTCTGGTTTCAGCAGTGATGTTGTTTCTGATGGGAGGGCTGGTGCCATGAAGAAAAAATTAAGAGCGGAGGCCCTTGCCAGAAGAAATGCCATTTCCTCGGAAGAACGAAGAGAAAAAAGCAGAAAAGCGGCGGCATATCTCCTGCAAAGTGAAGCCTTTCGAAAAGCGAAAAAGGTTTTCACTTTTGTGAGCATGGGAACGGAAATAGAAACAAGAGAAATCATGGAACAGGCATGGAAAGAAGGAAAAATCGTTGCTGTGCCGAAAACAGAAAAAGAGAGGGTAATGTATTTTATATCGATCACTTCTTTTGATGACCTGCAGGAAGGCAGATTTCATGTGATGGAGCCAAAGGGAACCGTGGCGGATGCAGTCATTCCTGCAGAAGGGGATCTGTTCCTTGTTCCGGGGGCATTGTTTGACAGAAGAAAACACCGCATTGGATATGGCGGCGGATATTATGATACTTACTTTGAAAAATATCAGGGATATCGAAAAATCGGTATCGGTTTCAGCGAGCAGCTGACAGAAACGGATATACCGACAGAAAAAACAGATATCCCTTTAGACGATATCGTAACAGAAAACGGATGGGAGGCATGAATATGAGCAATCTGGTCGAAATGGGGAAAAAAGCAAAGGCGGCGGCTGTTGTGCTGGCAACACTGTCGACTCCTGTGAAAAATAAAGCATTGTTGGCATCTGCTGATGCGCTTATGGCCGCAAAAGATGACATCCTTGCAAAAAATAAAGCCGATGTGGATGCGGCTCTGGCTAATGGTATTAAAGGTGCTTTTATTGACAGACTGACCCTGACTGATGCCCGTGTGGCAGATATGGCCGATGGCCTGCGTCAGGTGGCAAAACTGGATGACCCTGTTGGCGAAGTCCTTTCCATGAAGAAACTGGATAATGGTCTGATGGTTGGTCAGAAAAGAGTGCCTATGGGCGTTATCGGCATCATTTTTGAGGCTCGCCCCAATGTAACAGCCGATGCCTTCGGTCTGTGCCTGAAAGCAGGCAGTGCAGTCATTTTGCGTGGCGGCAAAGAAGCATTCCAGACAAACCATGCGGTAGTCAATGCTATCCGCTCTGCTTTGGCGGCAGAAGGTCTGCCTGAAGATGCGGTGCAGATGGTGCCTGATACTTCCAGAGAAACAGCCAATGAAATGATGCGTCTGAATGGCTATCTGGATGTTCTCATTCCTCGCGGCGGTGCAGGTCTCATCAATAGCGTAGTACAGAACAGTACCGTTCCTGTCATCCAGACAGGTGTGGGCAACTGCCATGTTTATGTGGATGAAAGTGCAGACTTTGAAAAAGCGGCAAAAATCGTCATCAATGCGAAAACTCAGCGTCCCGGTGTTTGCAATGCCTGTGAAAGCCTGCTGGTTCATGAAAAAATTGCAGAAGATTTCCTTCCTGCAGTAGGCAAAGCACTGCAGGAAAAGAAAGTAGAGATCCGCGGCGATGAAATGACACAGAAACTGGTGGATGGCTCTGTGGCGGCAACAGAAGAAGACTGGGGCACAGAATATGCAGATTATATCCTTTCTACAAGGGTAGTGAAAAATCTGGATGAAGCC
>JAFZDV010000179.1 GCA_017560955.1 Anaerotignum sp. | reverse complement strand
CCGCATCGGCATGATAAAACATCGTTCCCTGCCCTTTTGCCGCAGTTCGTCCGTTTTCCTCTGCCTGTTCAAAAATAGCCGCATCATATTCCAGACCAATGGAAGTACAGCCAACAGCATAATGCAGAAAAAAGCCCACTCGGCCTTTTCCGCAGCCATAATCCACAAGGATATTGTCCTTTTTCAGATAACCGCTTTCCGCCAGCCTTTCCAGTACCACATAGGGTGTCGGCTCATAAGGATAATGATACTGATCCGCATGTCCGTCCAGTCTGCCTGTTGTATGTATCTTCAGTTTTTTATCCCACTGTTCTTCTGTCATAGTTATCCCTTAGCCGATCATACTTTCAGACACAATAATACCTTTCATCAGCAGATATACCATCACCAGACAAACTGCAAAAATGCCAACCCAAGGTAAAATCGTATTTTTCGCTTTTTTCATAAAAATGCCATATACAAATGCAATGCCGGAAAACATGGCCACGATCCAGCTGCACAGCAAAAGAATCAGATAAATTATTTCAGGCACGATCAAAGAATTCGTCATAAAAGTTCTCCTTTATCCTAACATTCAAACCATTTCTGACAAAAATATTATATCACAGCCAAAAGCATAAAAAAAGAGCCCGTCTGTAAAGACGGGCATTAATTTTATGTTTATTTCTTTCTGGAGAAACCAGCCAAGCCAAAGGCAGCAGGGCCACCATGGGTAGTGATCACGCCGCCAGCCTGGATCCATCTGATTTTCTGGAATCCAGCTTCTTTTGCAGCATTTTCCACAATTTCACGTACGCTGTCAGAAAAACCTGTTACATGAACAAACCACAGACATTCTTCTCTGTCCAGATCATATTTTTCCGCAAAATCTGTTACCAGCTGAGCTGCAACCTTGCTCATTTTACCTCGATATTTTTTGGTTGCCATCAGCAGACCATCCAGAATTTCGATAACGGGATGAAGATTCAGCAATTTTGCACCAAGGAATGCCACATTGCTCACACGACCGCCAGCACGCAGGAATTCCAGATTATCGGGCATAAAGCACATATTCGCACGGCTGATCAGATCATTTGCTGCAGCAACCGCTTCGTCCATGGTCATATCGGGGTTTGCATTCAGGATCTCTGCCATTTTGATAACGATATTACACTGGCCTGCAGATACCTGTTTTGTATCAACGATCGTTACATAATCTCTGTCTTCAGATGCGATGACGCCAGACTGCATGGAACAGGTAGTTACCGCAGAATATGCCAGATACAGGATCTGTGCATCAGGGTTTTCCGCATGGATACGATCCAGCACGATTTCAAAATCTTCAGGCATACTGCCGCTTGTTTTAGGCAGTTTCCCTGTTGTCTGATAATAGTCTACAATTTTTTCAACTGGAAACGCACCATCATCCAGTGTTTCCGTATCAAAAGAAACATGCATGGGCACGATTTCCACACCATATTCTTTTGCCAGTTCCGCATTCACATCAGAGCCTGTTTCTGCTAACAGAATGATCTTTTTCATATTGATTACCCTCTCTCATAACAGATGTTCAGATATTTATACACAACATTTTACATAGTTTCAAAAACTATGTCAATGGTTTTCCTCTACTTCCATGAAATTCCTGTTAAAAAAAGAGGCATATGACTTTTGTCATATGCCTCTGTATTTCACTTTATGCTGCATTCACATCAGAACGCTTTTCTTCTCTTTCCATCTTACGCAGTTCTTCCGCTGCTTTCGCAGGGTCATCTGCATATTTCTGAAGGATCTTATCTTTCTTCAATTCTTCTGTATAAGGCACCACTCTGCCATTCAGATATACATACTCTTCAGATGTACGGAAAATCGTATTACTGGAGCCTACCTGACATACGGTTACAACATCCCAGTCTTCCAGATGGCTCTTATTCAGTCGCAGAGTATTTTCATTTACAAACTGACGAGACTGCTTTTCGCCATTGATGTAAACATACGTCCACTTCGTGAAGTTTTCACCTACGACCGTATATTCTCCATCCAGACTTTCGCTGACATAAAGGATCTTGGAATCGCGTTTGCCCATTTCGATTTTACCGTCGATCACCATAGGAGAATCGCCATAAGCATATTTCTTGCCATACAGCAGGTCATACTGCAGCAGTTCCAAATCCATCAGATAATCTGTGGATGCCTCATCAGCCATTCTTTCCTGATGATAATTAAAGATCGTACCTGCATGCAGACCAATGCGATCCATTACAGTTGCCATCAGCTGATATGTGGGGATAGTGCCTGTAATTCTTTCCAGACCGATGTTGTCCCAGATCACATAGTTTGTATTGAACAGGCTTTCGCTCTTCATATCATCTTCTGTCAGACCCAGTGTAGGCAGGTGGTCACCATAGAATACAACTACAGCAGGTTCGCCTCTCTGATCCATCATATCCACCAGATTCTGGGCGAAAATATCCATTTCGCGAACCTGATTAGAATAATAAGTCCACTGGTTGTTTTTCTTTGCAGATTCTGTTCCCCATGCATACAGATGAGGTTCGTCAATGACTTTCTTTTCAGGATAACTGCCGTGACCCTGTACTGTGATCGTAAACACAAAGTCCTGCTGTTCTGTAGAATCCAGACAGTCATTGATGTGTTCCAGCAGTACTTCGTCTTTTGCCCAGCCATTGGGAGTCATATCAAAATTCATGAATTCCTTGCAGACAAAAGTTTCAAAGCCTGTGTTGTTGAAAACTTTCGCACGGCTGTAGAAGTTACCGCTGTGGTTATGGATCGCATGAGCACCATAACCGAAGGATTTGAAGGCTGTTGCAGCACTTTCTGCTGTTCTTTCCTTCAGATATGTTTTGTAAGGGTATTCACCGGGGCCGAAATAGCGCAGGTTCATACCTGTGATCACTTCAAATTCTGTATTTGCTGTACCTGCACCAATGGAAGGCACCTGACAGTAACCGGAAGAATATTCCGCTGCCATCTTTCTCAGGTTAGGCAGAGGGTCTGTTGTGGTTTTCAGTCTTTTGAATTCAGATGTGTCAAAGAAAGATTCCAGCTGAACCACAATTACATTGGGGCGTTTTTTTGTATCTGCTGTGCTTTTTACAATTTCGCCATTGTGTGTGATATCCGCCACCATTTTTTCTGTATAACCGTTAGGTTCGGAAATACCTGTGTTGAAGATACTTGCTGCAAAGCAGTAAGGCAGACCATAATCCTGATATGCAAAGGCAATATTTGCAAAATAAGTGGAAACGATACGATTCTCAATGACATAATCTGTCAGCACACCATAGCCGCCGAAAGAAGCCGCTACCACTGCTGCCGCCAACAAATAATTGACCTTACGTTTCAAACGTCCCACTGTTCTCCACAGATAAATGAGGAAGAACACAACAAAGACAGCCCCAAGACCCAGCGCAACCAGTTCTTTTACGCTGAAATAGTTGGTGAACAGGGAGATCCCTTCCGCTACAGTCTTCAGGTCCTGCGCATTGAAAGGTGTTACTCGTCTGGACAGCATGATACCATTGACGATACCAAGTACAAACCAGAGGATACTCAGGATCGTACGGCCAAGGACCCTGCGTTTGAACAGGTAAACGATGGAGAATGTCACAAAGATCATAAATGCGTTATACAGAAACGCCTTCGTTGAAATTCTGGAAAATTCCCATGCTGCCATTACGGAATGACGGGACATTGCTTCAATGATATAGTTGATCAGAATCGCCCAGATACCATGGAAGATCAGAGAAAAACGATTCATGAATCCGCCAAGAATATGCATCTTCTGACCAAAGGCACTGTTCTTCAGTTTTTCCAGTTTTCTGTCATGCCATGCGCTGATTTTTTTTGGCGCAGCCTTTACGTCAGCCCAGCGCAGGGATTTCAATTTATGGAAACCTTCTTTCAGGTTCGGTTTTTTAAATTTTATTTTTTTCATTTGTATCAAAACTCCTTGTTAGGTCGGCTTTTTCCTTAATTTATAAAGCTTCATTGTTAACAAAAAATATCCTTTGCAGCAATCTGCAAAGGACATAAAAATGACACAAGATTACTTATAAAATGATATTCCTCCATAATGATTTTGTCAAGATTTTTGGGGATTTTAAGAGTATTTTAAGAAATGAAAATAAAGGGTTTTTCTGCCCATTTTTCTTATTTTTCTATTCAAAAATGTAGTTTCAAACATAAAACAGCCGTACATCTGAATGCACGACTGTTCTGCACATTTTTATTCTGTTTTCGGTTTATTCCCCTTCCAGAACCGCAAGCATCAGGATGCCCACGATAATAATGGAGATGAACAGATACTGCTTCTTCGTCAGTTTTTCCTTCAGGAAAATTCTGGACAGCAGCAAAGATACCACACATACACTGGAAAGGATGGGTGCAGCGATGGCACCGTTACCACTCATAGCATATACATAAGTCAGCTGACCTGCTGTTTCACAGACAGCCGCTGCAAATTTATCTTTCTGTTTAGGCAGTTCAAATCTGACCTGTTTCAGTTTCATGAAAATGAACAGAATCAGACCGCAGATGGCAAATGTCAGTTCATAGGAAATGTTTGCTACCAGTTCAATATTTTCTTCTGTGATGCCGATCAGGGGGCTTGTTTCCATTTCGAGGAAGAAAATATCCAGAAAACTGCCCAGTGCATCAATGATGGCATAGCAGAATGGCATCGCAAAGGCGATAACTGCCAGTTTTTTGCCCAGTTTCTGTTTTCTGTTTACATCTGCACTGCTTTCTGTTTTTGTTACACCAATGATACCTATCAGGATGACAGCGATGGCAACCCAGACCATAGGTGCAATTTTTTCGCCCAGAAAAATCACACACAGAAGAGAGCACATAGCACCTGCCGTATTTTCAATTGGATCCGCCAGAGATTCTTCGATAAATCGGATGCCGAAGAAAGAACATGCCATGGAAAGGATGTAACACAGGGAAACAGGCAGGTATGCGATGAGGTTCATGGGATCATAGGAAATATCCTCTGTCATCAGTGTAAATACTGCATGAATACCCATAACAATACCAACAGAAATACATACCCTTAAATGATCATATTTCTCATTTTCATGAGAACCTTTTTTATAAAAAAGTTCAGCCACACCCCACAACAGTGTTGTTGCAAGGGTAAAAAACAACCACATAAACGCCCCTCATTTCTTTACATAATAAATTTTATCCGTTACTTAAACAATTACTTCAGAATGATAAAGTATTTTTGAAAGTCTGTCAATGGATGACATAATAAAGGCAGGGACTTTTTCTATCCCCGCCCTTTTTCATCCATATTCAGATCTCCTTCAGGAATTCTGCAAACAGATCCAATCCCTGTTTCAGCAGTTTGGAATCGAATGCATAACCGATGCGAACTGCACCTTCCATTTCAAAACATTCCCCCGGTGTAAACAGTACACCTTTGGATTTTAACAACTTCACACAAAGGTCATAAGAAGGCATATCCTTTCTGTAATAAACCAGAGCCGTAGTACCTCCCTCAGGTTTCTGATAATAAACCTCGGGAGTTGCATTTACCCAGTCATCCAGAATCTGTCTGTTCTGTAAGAGGATCCTGCTGTTTCTTTCATAGACCTTTTCCTTATTTTTCAATGCAAGAGCTGCCAACTGGTCATCAATCACACCACAGCTGATGGTGTCGTAATCTCTTCTTTCCTTGCAGCGTTCGATCAGTTCTTCCTCTCTGGCAGCGATCCACCCAAGTCTGACCCCAGCCATAGAGAAAATTTTTGACATACTGCCGACAGAGATGCCTTTTTCATATATATCGACAATGGAAGGCATGTAGCTGCCATCCTCAGAAATGCCTCTGTATACTTCATCACAAAGGACATAGGCACCAACACTTCTGGCAACCTCCACGATTTCTTCCATCTGTTTCAGTGGAATGATAGAACCGGATGGATTGTTAGGATTATTGATGGTGATCATTTTCGTATTTTCATCCACCAATAATTTTAACTGATCCATATCAGGCAGGAAATGATTCTCCAGATTCAGGTTCAGAATCCTGACCTCTGCACCAATGGATTCCGGAATGGAATAATGCTGCTGATATGTCGGCATAACACAAACCATATTATCTTCCGCACTGATAACAGTATTGATCACCATATTGTTCGCACCGATCGCGCCATGGGTAGGAAGAATATGCTCCGGCTTCGCTTCTTTATATAAATCCGCAATTCCTTTCAGTAATTCAGGTGAACCATAAATATGGCTGTAAGTCAGTCTGGTTTCTGCCAGTTTCAGCATATAATTTTCCACATCTTCTCCGCAGATTTCCAGAAGTTCTCTGATCGTCAGAGAATCGATACAGGTTTCTGCCAGATTATATGTACAATGCTCTTCAAATTCATTCATCCATCGTTCTACTTTAAATGTTCTGATATCCATCATTATCCTCCTTTATTTCCATATATTTATAGGCCAATAGAACAATCGCCTTCTTAAATTCGGATTTATGGAACACATTGTAGCATATCTGACCCCAAAATAACAGGTACAACAATCTCCGGCGTATCATTTCGATCCTATTGATTTGTTTCAATCTTTTTAATATCCTCCGACTGATCGACCGTAAAATCAAACCCTGCAAACAGTTTATTTTGTGGAAGTCTTACTTCAAACCCATCGATATCATCCCATGTTAATACTGCATCAGCAATATTCACACCAAGCACATGGCCTCCTTTTGTTTTATCCCCGGAAATAAAATGCAGATGCCAGCCCACTGCATTTAAAGCAGCCATATAAGGTGGACAATACACCCCAACCATTGTTCCTTCTATGTTTTCATACATAAAAAAGGTCTGGTCACACTCCAGCACTTCTGTCAGCCGTTTATACGGCTCTTCCTGTGCATACACACTTCTGACATTTATCTCACGGAATGTACCCTCGATACGAATCATATAAAAACGGTTCATTCCCCGTTGCTGAACCATATGATTCAGTTTATTATGAAGCGTATCAAAGTCCGGAATTTCATTCAGTTTTTTCGTTTCATCGGCATCCAGAAAAGTAACAACAGAAAAGGAAATGGTTTCATCATCAGAAACAACTTCTACACTACCGTCTCCTGCCGCCCGATAAACCTCCCCATCGAGCATAATAAGTTCCCCATTCAATCCGTTAAACGTACCAATTCCTGTATCTCCGTGTTGTTTCAGTTCCCCTACTGATACGCTTCCATAATAGTCGCCATTGATCAGACCCTGTAAAAGAGATACCTGGTAAATGACATCTCTGCTCCCGTCAGAACAGTTCAAATCTTTTGATTTGGAAGTATTTATCATCCTGTTCCCTCCTCAAATGATATATCCATTTTTATCATTGCATTGATTATAGCACGAAATATAAAAAAGCAGGGACAAAATAATCCCTGCCTTTATATTTATCCTGCTGCGTTCAGCATATTTTCGATAAAAATCCCATACCCTCTTGTCGGATCATTTACAAGGACATAGGTCACCGCACCAACCAGTTTTCCATCTTGAATAATAGGTGAACCTGACATTCCCTGCACGATACCGCCTGTCAGCTGCAGCAGACGTTCATCGGTGATACGGATCGTCATGTCTTTATGGCTTCTGCCGCTCTTTTTCCCCAACCCTTCTATCTCAATTTCATAGGCACAAACGCCCTTTCCTTCCAGATCAGAAAGGATCTCCGCTTTCCCCTTTTTCACTTCAGTCCTTTCCGCTGCGGGCAATGCTTTCTTCTCGAAAAGCATCTTTTCTGCTGTTCCGAAAATACCTGTTTCTGTATTTTCTTCTACAGCACCGATTTTTTCCTGCAGATCGATTTTCCCAGTCAGTTCGCCAGCCTTTCCCTTCTGACCTTTTACGATACCTGTCAGTTCTGCCGCCGTCAGACTGCCGTCGCGAATATCCATCAGCATATCTGTATCGGCATCATACACTCCATGGCCCAATGCACCAAATGTTCCACTGTTCGGGTCAATATAAGTCACTGTACCTATCCCCTGGATGCTATCCCTGATCCAAGCACCAATTTTATAGGAACCATCCGCCGCACTGAATACAGGAAACACAGATAATTCTCTTTCTCTGCCGTTTCTCTCTACCAGCAAAGAAACTGCTTTGCCCTCACTTTTTTCTACCATTTCCATCAGCATTTCCTTATTTTCCAGAAACTGCCCATTGGCTTTCAGGATCATATCGCCTGTCTGCAGAATGTCTTTACTGGGTGTCATATCCTGCTTTATTTCCCCGTTTACACTGCCTGTCCCCAATACCAGAAGCCCATCTGTATCCATTGTTATACCTACTGTTCTGCCAGAAGGCACCAGCATCTGTCTTTCAGCCGCCTGTACTGTCTGCATGAAAAAACAGCTACAGAAAACAGGTATCAGGAACATATGCATCGGGTATACTTTTAAAAAATGTTTTTTCAGCCGCATCAACCTCACTCCCATATTAAAATTTTGGAACAACCATGCGCGCTTTCGTTCCTCTGTTACTTTTTCCGCTTCCGTTCCTCGTTATTCCGCCCAAAAACGGCAGAATCATACAAAGCCTCTCTACATCAGACAAAAACTATTTCGGAAATATTTTCAAAAAAATCCCCCGCAAAAATGCGAAGGATCTTTTTGTCAGAACCATAGCCTGAGCAAACGTTCCAACATAGTACTGATATCCGCTTTTTTAATATCTTCCGCTGTCAGAAGAGGCGCGCGCCCCACTTCCTGTCCATCGATCAGAAAGATCACTTCTCCCACCTTTTCTCCTGCCTCAACAGGTGCATCCAGAGAAGGCAGGGTTTCCACTTTCGTTTCCCATTCTTTTGCACTGTCTTTTTTCAGCAGAAAAGATGTTTCTTCTCCAACCACCAGATCCACTTCATCCTGCATCCCTTTTCTTACAGGGATCTGCCCCATTTTCTCCCCTTTTGGCAATCCTTTTTCTGCACTGTAATTGGCAAAACCATGATCCAGCAGTTTCATCGTTTCCTGAAAGCGCACTTTGAAATCAGGTGCCGCCATGACAACGGCGATCAGATGGAGTCCATCCCGTTCCGCCGTGCCAGACAGACAATATAATGCTTTCCCGGTAGACCCGGTCTTCAGCCCTGTTGCCCCTTCATACCACTTTATGAGCTTATTTGTATTGGTCAGTCCAAATGTGGACTGTCCTTTTCTGGTGTTATGTACAATGGTATCCTGCCATGTGGTAGTGTATTCCCTGATTGCAGGAAAGCGATTTATCAGTTCCCTGCTCATCAGAGCGATATCATAGGCACTGGTCACATGACCGTCCACATCCAACCCACAGGCATTTTCAAAATGTGTATCCTTCATGCCCAGTTCTGCGGCTTTCTGATTCATCCGTTCCACAAAAGCCTCCTCACTGCCTGCCACGAATTCTGCCATGGCAACAGCCGCATCATTGGCAGAAGCAATGGCAATGCATTTGGTCATATCTGCCGCCGACTGGGTTTCTCCCTCTTCCAGGAAAACCTGCGAACCACCCATAGATGCTGCATGGTCGCTGACTGTTACTGCGTCCTCCCATGTAAACTGTCCATTTTCCTCTGCCTCATAAATCAGAAGCATCGTCATGATTTTCGTTACACTGGCAGGAGGCATGGCATCGTGACTGTTTTTCTCGAATAATATGGTTCCTGTGGCTGCATCCATCAGCAAGGCACTTTTACTTTCTAATGTAAGAGATGGTTCCTGCCCCAAAACAGAAATCAGGGGCATCAGAGAAAATATGATCGTCAGAAAAATGGCTGAAATTTCCTTTCCTTTCACATCTACGCCTCCTAAACTATCTTCGGAACAGGATATGTTTTAAAAAACAGAATTATTCAGAATTCTTATTATATTGTTTTTATCATATATTTTTATTGTACTTGTTCCAAAAGCAAAGAAAATTTGCTATACTTAATACAGTATGAAAAGAAAAAGGAGGTAATCCCTATGAAATATCACAAAATAGCAAAACCCATCGCTTTTGCTCTGGCTGCCATGCTGGCAATCCCCCCTGTTTCCGCTTCTGCAATTACTTTCGCAGACATCAATCAGGCGCCCTGGCCCGGTGCGGAAGTTTCCATCAATAAAGCCGCAGAACTGAAACTGGTGGTTGGCGAAACCATCAACGGCAAAAACTACTTCAAACCCAAAGATCCCGTATCTCTGACACAGACCTGTCAGCTGGCATACAAACTGCTGCTGGAAACAGGTAAGGCAAAGGCTGATGCTTCCGCACAGGAAAAATGGTCTACTGTTATGAATACATACAAGATCCAGTCCTGGGCACATCCTGCTGTATCCTTCTGTCTGGAAGAAGGTATCATTTCCATTTCCGACCTGAGCGGCTTTATCAGCGGCGAAGTGAACAGATCTGCTACAAGAGAACAGGCTGCAGAGATTCTGGGTCGTGCCCTGGAAGCTGGTGTACCTTCCAAAACAGCAAATGCTACAAGCACAATCTTCAAAGATAATGCAAGTATCTCTAAAGATGCGATTCCTTATATTGCTCTGCTGAATGCAGAAAAAATCGTTAATGGTGATGACCTGGGTAAATTCAACCCTAAAAGTACCCTGAATCGTACAGAAACAGCTGTTATGGTAACAAACCTTTATAATGTTCTGAAAGGTGCAGCAACTACAGTAAAACCTCAGTCTCTGGGTACACAGAGCGGTACCATCAATGATATGAACAGCCTGTATGTGAATTTTGAGCACAGCAATGCTTACTTCCTGTACGCTTCTGCAGGTGCAACAATAACACTGAACGGCAGCACTTCCTCTGTATCTGAATTAGTATCCCTGTTCAAAGAAGGCTCTAAAATCACAGCAACATTAACTCTGGACAGCAATAACCGTATTACTAAACTGGTTGCAACTTCTGAAGACGCAGAAGAAGAAAAGAAAGATGACGAAAAAGATACAGAAGGCACACTGACAAAAGTAAAATACGATGAAGATGACGGCGACGGCTACATCGTAATCAACAAAACAAGCACTTACAAAGTAGACGATATCGACGATGTTGATGTTGAAATCGACGATGATGAAATGGACTTCGAAGAACTGTTCGACCTGTTTGAAGAATGTGAAGACAATGATGAAGCTATCGAAGTTGAGGTAACATTAAACAGCAAAGGCGAACTGAGAAAAATCATCGGCGAAGTGGTAGATGCAGATGATGAAGATAGCGATGATGCAATTAAAGGCGAAGTTTCCAAAATCACTTATGACGAAGACGATGCAGAAGGTTCTGTCAAAGTAAAAAGCACAACTTATGAAGTCGAAGATACAGATGATGTAAGCGTGAAAATCGACGGCAAAACAAAAGATTTCGAAACATTATTTGATTTGTATGAAGATGATGAGTACCTTTATGTAACACTGACTCTGGACAAAGATGATTATGTAACAAAGATCGTCGCATCCACTGAGGAAGAAAGCGAAGATGAAGAAGAAGCAGAAGGTGAAATCGAATCTGTAACATGGAAAGAAGATAAGGATACCGGAACATTGAAGGTAGACGGTGACACTTATAAATCTTCCGATGTAGAAGATGTTGAAATCAATATTATTGACGGCACTTCTGAAATCGAAGACTGGGAAGCACTTTACAATGCATTCAAAGATAAAAAAGTTATGGATGTGACTGTAGTGATCGAAAACGATGAAATCGTTGAAATCGAAGGTTCTGTAAAAGAGGCAAAAGGTGTTCTGACTGATTGGAACGACGATTCTCTGGAAATCGAAGGTAACTTCAGTGATAACGAATTTGAATATGAATTCGATGAAGATAATGCTGATGATATTGATGTGGATATCGACGGCAGCAACATGGGTAATATCAGCGATATGGAAGATCTGCTGGAATTCCTGGAAGATTATGATGATGATGACGAAATCAAAGTAACTCTGACACTGGATAAAAATGGCTACATCACAGAAGTTGTTGGTGAACGCGAATAATAAAAACACTAAGCCCTGTTCATAGAACAGGGCTTTTCTTTATTTGACAAAAAAACTCATCCGCAGTATGATGAAAAAAACAAGATACGGATAGGAATCCGGTGAGAATCCGGAACAGTTTTATCCCTGCTGTGTGAGCAACGAAAAAAGTCATTACCACTGGAGATTTCTCTGGGAAGGGACTTTGAGTAGGCTTTTGGTTCGAGTCAGAATACGCGTCCGACTAATATCTACACATCCGAAGGCATAAATCGGGGGTTTCTTTTTCGTTGCCCCCAAAACGGGATTTCCCGTGGAATGGAGGCATTTTTTATGAACAGAAAAACTGGTGTACTTGCAGGGATAT
>JAFZDV010000178.1 GCA_017560955.1 Anaerotignum sp. | reverse complement strand
TTTCATGGCGTACCGCGGCTTTTCTCCATTTTTCGCCCGATACAGCACACAGACTTCCAGTTCCCCCGACAAAGACAGGCGGTCATCACTGATGCGGTTCTCTTTCATCCGCATCCTTCCCTCACACCGCATCAGTTCCTGCAGATCTGGTTTGCTATCAGGCACGATCATATCCCCCTCCAGCAAAATCTGGCTGCTTTCCTTTCCCATCTGTGTTTTCCATTCCATCTCCATCGTTTCCTTCGCCAATGCAAACGGCATAAAACTCCTCCTCCATCTATCCAAAGTTTCCTGTTTCCATGCTTTGTCTATGTAAATATATGAACGAAAAAATGTTTTATGCCAAATAAAAAACACATTTCCATAATAGAAATGTGCTTTCTTTTTTCATTTTATTCTGCCAAATTCCCCAAAGGGATACAGGCGAAAGAAAACTTTCCCCTTCAGGTCATCACAGGGAATCGCCCCCATGTTACGGCTGTCAAAACTGGTTTCTCTGTTATCCCCCATAACAAAAACCATATCTTTCGGAATGGTCATATCCACCAGTCCTTTTGTTTCACCACTGACATAAGGCTCTTCAATGATCGTACCATTTACTTCCACGCCATCCTCCAGAATACGGATCGCGTCCCCTTCCGTCGCAATGATACGTTTTACAACTGTCTTATCGCCCTCTGCATCATAATAATGAAACATCACAATATCGCCCGTTTCATAATGCCCCTGCATAGCCGCAAAACGGTTCATCAGTACGATTTCTCCATCCCCCATGGTCGGCTCCATGGAACTGCCCATCAGCCTCATAGGCCAGGCAAAGAAAAACAGCACCAGAATGATCACCGCAGCACGCAGAATGGCATTTCCCCATTCTATTAAATGCTTGTTCAAATCTATTTCACCCTTGCTCTTTTTTTCGTCATTCGGCATACCTCTCATGCCACCGTAGTATTATACGGGATTCGACACAAAGGCGCAAGGTCAATTTACATGGAAATTATAGGTTTTATAAAATTTTAATTTTCTTCAGATCATCTCCTGGGTGATGCGGAGTCCATCCTCATAAAGTCTGCGAATTTCCTCTCCTGTAGCAAGACCTTCACAAAAGGCTGTAGCACTTCCTGCCGCGATACCCCACCGCAAAGCCTCCTGAAAACTACCTGTTTTCAGCCAGCCTGCCACAAAGCCGCCCACCATGGAATCTCCTGCTCCAACAGAATTCTGCAGGTTTCCTCTTGGCGCTTCCGCAAAATAAATTTTCCCATCTGCCGTCAGCAGAACTGCACCTTCTGCCGCCATGGAAATGAGTACATTTTTCGCCCCCATTTCCTGCAGTCGTTTCCCCTGCGCAACGATCTCCTCTCGGGTAAACAGACGTTTCTGGGCCAGTTCTTCCAGTTCCTGCCGATTGGGTTTAATGAGAAAAGGGGCAAAGCGCAGCGTACGCATCAGAGCCTCCCCAGCCGTATCCACCACTGCATAAACACCGCGCTCATCCAGCATTCCCAGTATTTTTTCGTATAATTCCTTGGGCAAAGAAGGCGGAATGCTGCCTGAAATAATGAGCATATCCCCCTTCTGCAGACTGTTGATTTTTTCAAAAAGGGCCTCAATGGCCGCCTGATCTACAGCAGGCCCGCCGCCGTTCAGTTCACTTTCCTCCAGACCTCTGATTTTCACATTGATTCGTGAAAAACCACTGGAAAGACGGACAAATTCCGTCTGACAGCCTTTTTCCTGCAGATCCTGCTCAATGAAATCTCCTGTAAAACCAGCCAGAAATCCCAAGGCTTTATTTGGAATACCCAGATTTTTCAGAATCACCGTCACATTGATGCCTTTTCCCCCAGAAAAAATCTGTTCCCCCTTGGCACGGTTCACCATACCCTGTCGAAATTCTCCCAACTGTACCACATAATCCACCGAAGGATTGCAAGTCAGTGTATAGATCAAGTGTATCCCTCCGTTTCGTAAATTGAAGTTAGTATATCCATTTTTCAGCGAAATATGAAGAAGGCCTCAGACCTTTCAGTCTGAGACCATTTTATCCTTACTGCATTCTGTAATTTTCTACAGTCACTGTTTTTGTTTCCTTATCCCAGCTCACATCGTAGCCAAAACTCTGCACCATATAACGCAGAGGCGCATATGTTCTACCATCCTTCACCACAGCAGTAGTATCCATCTGGAAATGATCGGCGATCATAGTCATTTCACCATTCTCTTTTTTTACCTTGCCCAGCATTTCCACTTTAGGATCATTTACCTTGAAACTCAGGGACATATAAGTGATTTCGCCATAAACAGCCTTTCTGTTGATGTCATATCCAAAGCCTTCCATGCCTTTCTGATAAGATTCAGAAAATACCGCTGTTTTTGTTCGTCTGTCCCATTCCACTTCCAGTCCCATGGCATCAGCCACAGGTCGCAAAGGCACCATTGTTCTGCCTTTTTCATCAATAAAAGGCTTTGCATCTGTAAACTCCACCTGCTTGTCATCAACCTTCACCGCAATATCCTTTGCAAATGCTGTTCCGGTACAACCCAAAAGCAAGATCCCTGTTAAAAATAAGGCCATCATCTTCTTCATCATTTTGCCCCCTTTATGCTATGGACATCCGTCCCTGTTCTCGTTAAAATAATTGTAACAAAGTCTGATTTTAAAAGCAAGGGAAGTACTCTGTCATAAAACATAAAAAAGACCTTCTGTTTCAATAGAAGGCCTTTTCCTTTACATCTGTTTTCTGACTGTTTTATATTCGTCCTCCAGACGATAATAAGGGCAGCCGCCGTTAAAAGAATCCGTCAGGAATTTTTCCATTTCGTCCTCATCCAGATTCACTTCACAGTAATATTCTTCCCATTCTTCGTCATATCCAAAATACATACATGTTTCACAATTAGACTGCATGGAATCACTCCTTCCTTTTCTTTTTTATTTTACCAACAATTGTAAAAAAAGAAAAGCTCCTCTGTTTCCAGAAGAGCTTATGATCCGTATGGGATTCGAACCCATGTTACCGCCGTGAAAGGGCGGTGTCTTAACCCCTTGACCAACGGACCAAAGAAAAAGTGGAAGTTACAGGGCTCGAACCTGTGACCCTCTGCTTGTAAGGCAGATGCTCTCCCAGCTGAGCTAAACTTCCACAAAACGACTCAGAAGGGGCTCGAACCCTCGACCTCCGGCGTGACAGGCCGGCACTCTAACCAACTGAGCTACTGAGCCATATTGAAATGGTGAATCGTTTTTTAAAAAATGGCAGGGGCAGAAGGATTCGAACCCTCGACATTTGGTTTTGGAGACCAACGCTCTACCAGCTGAACTATACCCCTGTATAACGGCCTCCCTTAAGAGGATGCACCTTCAAAACTGAACACAAGTTACTTGCATATAGTATCATCAATCTTTTTGCTTGTCAACACTTTTCAGTGTTTTTATTTGGTCAAGCCCTCGACCTATTAGTATTGGTCAGCTGAACACATTACTGTGCTTACACCTCCAACCTATCAACCTCGTTATCTTCAAGGGGTCTTACTCCATAAAGGATGGGAAATCTTATCTTGAGGGCG
>JAFZDV010000177.1 GCA_017560955.1 Anaerotignum sp. | reverse complement strand
TTACAGGTCATGGAACTGACGAAAAATGTAGTGTTCTGTCTGAATCTGACGGATGAGGCTGAGAAGAAGGGGATTTCTGTAGATACTCATTTGTTACAGGAACTGACGGGTGTGCCCGTGATACCTATGGCGGCAAGAGAAGGTATTGGTCTGACAGAACTGAAACGGACTCTTCTGGGCATTGCGGAAGGGCATCGGCGCATCCATCCAAAGGGAATCGACTGGTCTTTTGCACCAGTACTGGAGGAAGAGTATCTTTCGGCGGAGTTTCAGGAAAAACGTTCCCTTGCCTTTCAGGAGAGAGCAAGGGAAATCTGCGAGAAAGCAGTACAAAAAAGAGAGCGACGGGATGATTTGACTGAAAAACTGGACCATATCCTGCTATCGCCGAAAACAGGCATCCCGTTGATGCTTTTTCTGCTGGGAGGCATATTCTGGCTGACGGTGGCAGGGGCAAATGTGCCGTCTGATTTTCTGATGCAGACCATGCGGCATTGGGGAGAACTGTTACGGAATGGGTTGGTTTCCTTGGGGGCGCCCTTTTGGCTGGAAAGTCTGCTGATGGATGGGGTCTACCTGACCGTTACATGGGTCACAGCGGTGATGCTGCCGCCGATGGCGATTTTCTTTCCGCTGTTTACACTGCTGGAGGATTTTGGTCTGCTTCCCCGTATTGCTTTCAATCTGGATGGATTGTTTCAGAAGGCAGGCGCTCATGGAAAACAGGCTTTGACTGCCTGTATGGGGTTTGGCTGTAATGCAGCAGGGGTAACGGCCTGTCGCATTATTGAATCGCCGAGGGAACGGTTGATTGCCATTCTGACAAATAGTTTTATTCCCTGCAATGGTCGATTCCCAACACTGATTCTGCTGGCAGGGTTCTTTTTTGCCAAGGGAGACCCTCTGGCGGCAGGGGTGTTTGTGTTTCTGTTTATCCTGCTGTCAGTCACGATGATGCTTCTGCTGTCCTTTTTTCTGAGCAGGACAATTTTGAAGGGGATGCCTTCGGCTTTTGTACTGGAATTACCGCCTTACCGCAGACCGCAGGTGGGGCAGGTCCTTGTGAGAAGTATACTGGATAGGACGATTTTTGTGTTGGGAAGGGCTGTTACGGTGGCGATTCCTGCGGGGGCGGTTATCTGGTTTTGCCAGAATGTGACCATAGGAGGGCATAGTTTGTTATATGGACTGACGCTCCTGCTGGAACCGCTGGGCAGCCTGATGGGGCTTTCGGGTGTGATACTGGCGGCCTTTCTTTTGGGTATCCCTGCCAATGAGATCGTGATTCCGATTCTGCTGATGGTTTACAGTCAGAGTGGTATGCTGGTGGAAGCGGAGGGAATGGCACAGGCAGGGGAAATCCTGAGAGCCAATGGCTGGACTGCGCTGACGGCAGTTTGCACGATTCTGTTTTCCCTGAATCATTTTCCCTGTGCAACCACTTTACTGACTATTAAAAAAGAAACGGGAAGCTGGTTCTGGACGGGAGTGAGTTTTCTTTTGCCAACAGCCACGGGGGTTTTGCTCTGTATGGGGGTAAATCTGCTGGTACATCTGGCGATATTGATTTTTTGAAAAATCATGGTATACTTGTATCAAAATCAGTACCAAAGAGAAATGGGGGAAGATTTATGAACGAGAAATTATATCAGCTTCTGCAGAAAGCAGAATTGGATTTTGAATTGAGAAAACGCATCTGGGCGGCGAAGGACGCCAAAGACCCTGCTTTGGCACTGTGCGAACTCTGCACGGCGGAAGGTTTCCCTCTGACTGTAGGTCAGCTGTTTTCTGAACAGGAAGAATTTTTCTGTAACCTGTTCCGCAGCTGCAATGGCAGTGCGGTAGACCCTCTGGATGGCTGGGATGATCCCTTTGAGATGTTTTTTGCAGCTCTGGAAGCACTGGATAAGAAATAAAAAGAAAAAGACCCATAAGGGTCTTTTTTGTTTGCTTATTTCGGTTGAGAACAGCCTCTAGCCACACCGCCAACGGATACACTGTCAGGGGGCAGGTCTGTGATGAGGAAGGGGATACCGCTTTTATCAACACCAAGCAGGTCTTCCATTTTATTGACAACATTTTTCATGATTTCCGCTTTCACGGCTGCATCACGGTCGGGTTTTGCTACCCAGTCCAGTGTGATAACAGGGTCTTTGCGGAGCACATTTTCCGCATCCCATTCATTGATGAAAACATAAATATTCTGCATGGGGGTATTGGAAACAGTGCTGATCTGTTCTGCGATATATTCCATCAGTTCTTTTTTTACAGCGGCATCCTGTTTGCCGACCAGTTCTACTTTTACAACGGGCATAGGCGCAACTCCTTTCATTTCTAAAAATGATTTTATGAAACCAGTCTAACATGAAAATGTATTTCCTTCAATACAATAAAAGACACAGCATAAAGATTTATGCTGTGTCTTTTTGTAAGGGGGTGTATTTGTACACCAACAAAGCAGAAGTTTGTTGGTTTGGGTCCGTCATTTTGCTGAAAGGTGGTTGTGCAAAATGCTGATGGAGAAAAGGTTGACATTTCAAGGTTTTCGGTCAGCTTGCCTTCATTTCCAGTCGCAAACGGTCGCTGATCAATGCGATGAATTCTGAATTCGTGGGTTTCCCTTTGTGATTATTGACGGTATAGCCGAAGAGAGCATCGATGGCATC
>JAFZDV010000176.1 GCA_017560955.1 Anaerotignum sp. | reverse complement strand
GTAACCGCCCTGTACACATTTTGTTTCGATACGGAAATTGCTCATAATGTTTTCCTCCTTAGTAAAATATAAAAAGTGATGTTGTGTTCGTTGGATTATATGTGTTTTCCCGAGAAAAAAGAAAGCCGTCTCAAAGAAAACCTTTGAGACGGCTATAAATAACCGCGGTACCACTCAAATTGCATATATAAAAATATGCCACCTCTCAGGCTCCAACAAGCCCTATGCTTTTACGCAGCAATCACGGGAGGAGCCTACCGACGCACAGAATGTGCGATTTCGCACCTCCGGCTCAGAAGCCATAGGCCATTGCGTACATTTGTTATCGGCTCACAGCAACCGCCGACTCTCTGGAAACACAGGCACGCGACCCTCTTCGTCATAGCCTTTGATATTTAACTGTTAAAATGAATTATAGCACCCACAAATCTTTTGTCAACCATTTTCGTGGGGATTTTATGCTCTGAATGGAGGACAATTATCTGTGGGGCAGGTTTTGTCCACTTTGGTAAAAAATGCTGAAAATTTTGTGTATTTGAAAAAATCATTTTCTGTTTTATGAAACTGAAATTGGAAGGATTTTATTTTTTTGAAATAGAACTTGTGATATAATACTTATTTGGTGGAGTATCTTTATTTCGCCAATAGAAGACAAATTATAGGAGGTGCGTAAGTTGAGCACAGAAATGAATAATATAAATATGATGCCTTTTGCGCATCTGCATGTTCATACAGAATATAGCCTGCTGGATGGTTCTGCGAAGATCAAAGAGCTGGTGCAGAGAGTCAAAGAACTGGGTATGGACAGTATTGCCATTACAGACCATGGTGCCATGTATGGTGCGGTGGAATTTTATAAAGCAGCATTGGATGCAGGTGTAAAGCCTATCATCGGCTGTGAGGTCTATGTGGCAGAAGGCTCCCGTTTCAAAAAAGAGGGCAAGGGCGGCGGCTATTACCATATGGTGCTCCTTGCGGAAAATAACGAGGGCTATCAGAACTTGATCAAACTGGTTTCTTATGGTTTTACAGAGGGTTTCTATTATAAACCCCGTGTGGATAAGGAACTTTTAAGAAAATATAGTAAAGGGCTCATTGCTTCCAGTGCCTGTCTGGCAGGGGAAGTGCCCAGAAATATCCTGACTGTTTCTTACGAAAAGGCGAAGGAAGCGGCTCTGGAATATCTTGAAATTTTTGGCGAAGGCAATTTTTTCCTGGAATTGCAGGATCATGGTATGCGCGAGCAGAAGATCGTCAATCAGGCACTGGTGAAAATGAGTGCCGAAACTGGCATCCCTCTTATCGCTACCAATGACAGCCATTATATCTATAAAGAGGACGCAGACCCCCACGACATCCTCCTTTGTATCCAGACAGGCAAGACCATTCTGGACGAAGACCGCATGCGTTATGAGGGCGGAAATTTCTATGTAAAGAGTCCTCAGGAAATGTATGACCTCTTCCATTTTGCCCCTGAGGCCTGCAGAAATACGGCAAAGATTGCGGAAAGATGTAATGTGACATTTACGTTCCATGATCTGAAACTGCCTCGTTTCGATGTGCCCGACGGCAAAACAGCAAATGAATATCTGAGAGAAGTCTGCTATGCAGGTTTCGATCAGAAATACCCCGAAGCAAAACCTGAGTGGAAAGAACGTCTGGAATACGAACTTTCCACCATTGAAAATATGGGCTATGTGGATTATTTCCTCATCGTATGGGATTTTATCAAATACGCAAAGGACAACGGTATCATCGTTGGCCCCGGCCGTGGTTCTGCGGCAGGCAGTATGGTTTCCTACTGTCTTTCCATCACGACCATCGACCCTCTGAAATATGACCTTATTTTCGAGCGTTTCCTGAATCCCGAACGAGTATCCATGCCCGATATCGATATTGACTTCTGTTATGAAAGACGACAGGAAGTTATCGATTATGTAATCAGAAAATATGGCGATGCCAATGTAGCGCAGATCATCACTTTTGGTACTATGGCGGCAAGAGCGGCTATCAAGGATGTAGGCCGTGCGCTGGCAATGCCTTATGCGGATGTAGATCGCATTTCTAAGATGATCCCCACAGAACTGGGCATCACCATTGAAAAAGCACTGAAAATGAACCCTGACCTGAAAAAGGCCTATGAGGAAGAAGCGGATACAAAACGTCTCATCGATACTTCTCTGCGTCTGGAAGGTCTGCCTCGTCATTCTTCTACCCATGCGGCTGGTGTCGTGATCTGCCGTGAGCCTGTTATGGAATATGTGCCCCTGTCTGCCAATGACGGTCAGGTCAATACACAGTACACCATGACACTGCTGGAAGAACTGGGGCTTCTGAAAATGGACTTCCTTGGCCTTCGTACACTGACAGTTATTCAGTCTGCGGTGCAGGAAATCGAACGTATCCATGGCGTCAAACTGGATATGGATAACCTGCCGGAAAATGACCCTGCGGTCTACGATATGATCTGTCAGGGCAAGACAGAAGGCGTGTTCCAGCTGGAAAGCGGCGGCATGAAACAGTTCATGAAGGAACTGCAGCCCAGATGTCTGGAAGATATGATCGCCGGTATCGCATTGTATCGTCCCGGGCCGATGGACTTCATCCCCAAATATATCAAAGGCAAAAATGCCGGCGGTAACGTACAATATACTCACGAAAAACTGGAGCCTATCCTGAATAACACTTACGGTTGTATCGTATATCAGGAACAGGTTATGCAGATCGTGCGTGACCTTGCTGGCTACAGCCTTGGCCGAAGCGACCTTGTGCGCCGAGCCATGAGTAAGAAAAAAGCTTCCGTTATGGCGGAAGAACGGGAAAAATTCATCTACGGTGACGGCGATGAAGTGCCCGGTTGTATGAAGAATGGCATCCCTGTGGAAGCGGCGGAAACCATCTTCGATGAAATGACAGACTTCGCAAAATATGCGTTTAATAAGAGCCATGCGGCCTGCTATGCGGTCGTTGGCTATCAGACAGCATGGCTGAAAGCACATTACCCCGTGGAATTCATGGCGGCGCTGATGACCAGTGTTATGGATAATGCGGCAAAAGTAAGCGGCTATGTGGAAGAATGTAAAAAAATGGGCATCCAGCTTTTACCTCCCGATATCAACGAGGGTTATAAGCAGTTCTCTGTGTCCGACGGCAAAATTCGTTTTGCATTGGCGGCGATCAAGAGTGTCGGCAGAGGTGCCGTGGATGCGCTGGTAAGGGAAAGAGAGAAAAAAGGCCCTTATACTTCTCTGACTGATTTCTGTAACCGAATGGAAGGCGGCGAATGGAACAAACGCGGTATCGAAAGCCTGATCAAGGCTGGTGCCATGGATAGTTTCGGCGGTTTCCGCAGCCAGTATATGCTGATTTACAAAAATATTCTGGATGGTATCGGTCAGGCGAGAAAAAATAATATCGAAGGTCAGCTGAATCTGTTTGATCTGGGTGGAAATGATGATACTTTCCAGCAGAAGGATGAACTGCCTGATATCCCCGAATTCCCTTCCAGAGATAAACTGGCCATGGAAAAAGAAGTGCTGGGTATTTATGTCAGCGGACACCCTCTGGCGGAATATGAAGAACAGCTGCGCAGAAAAGTCAGCCACACCAGTCTGGATTTCCTGCCTCCTGAGGAGGATGAGGACAGAATGCAGGTGGAAGAAGAAACCAAAGTCATTGTTGGTGGTATGGCGGCGGACATTTCTGTGAAATATACAAGAAACAATGATAAAATGGCTTTCCTGACACTGGAAGATTTTCAGGGCAGCATGGAAGTTATCCTGTTCCCGAAGGTTTATAATCAGTGTGCCATGTTCCTGAAAGCGGAAGAAGCCTATATCGTAAAAGGCAGAGCCAATGTTTCTGCTGACGGGGAAGGTAAAGTCATTGCCATGGAGGTTCTGCCTTTGGTATTAGGTGAAAAAGAATCACCCAAATCCGTATGGCTGAAACTGGAAAAAGGGAAAGAAGTGCCCTTCCAGCAGATCACGGCTGTTCTGAGAAAATACGGCGGCGATGTTCCCGTTTATATTTACGATGAAAAAACAAAACAGAAGATGAAGGCAGACCGCATCTATTGGGTCACAGGGGAGGAAGAACTCTGTGAAGAACTGCGGATGCTGCTTGGCGAAAAGAATGTAG
>JAFZDV010000017.1 GCA_017560955.1 Anaerotignum sp. | reverse complement strand
TGAGCGTTGCTCCCGTTCTGTGCGGTTCCGCAACACTGGGCTACGGTGTTAAACTGATGATGAACACAATCGTTCGTTTCACACCTCCTGCAATCGAAGCGAAACCTAACTTCCACGCATTCCACGATGGTAAAGACGTTGTTTACTGCTCCTCCGATGACGAAAGATTCTCTGCTTATGTATTCAAAACAATCGCTGACCCTTATATTGGTCGCCTGAACCTGTTCCGTGTAATGACAGGTAAACTGGAAGTTGGCATGAGCATTTATAACGAAGAAAAAGATACAGTGGAAAAAGTATCCCACCTGTATGTAGTAAGAGGTAAAGAACAGATCGAAGTTGATGAACTGCATTCCGGCGATATCGGTGCTCTGGCAAAACTGTCCAACACATCCACACAGGATACTTTGTCTCTGAAAGAAGCTAACATCATTATCCCTAAAATTGCTCTGCCCGGCTCTGTTCTGTGCATGGCGATCCAGCCTAAAGGCAAAGGTGATGAAGATAAACTGGCAGTAGCTCTGGCAAAACTGAGAGAAGAAGATCCTACTCTGAAAATGGAAGTACATCCCGAAACACACCAGACACTGGTATACGGTGTTGGCGAACAGCAGCTGGATGTAATGGTTCAGAAACTGAAAAATAAATACAAAATCGAAGTTGAACTGATCGATCCCATCATCCCTTACAGAGAAACAATCAAAGCAAAAACTTCCGTTCGCGGCAGATACAAAAAACAGTCCGGCGGTCACGGTCAGTTCGGTGATGTTGTTATGGAATTCGAACCCAGCTACGATACAACAACACAGTATGTATTCGAAGAAAAAATCTTCGGTGGCTCCGTTCCCAAACAGTATTTCCCCGCAGTTGAAAAAGGTCTGCAGGAATGTGTACAGGCAGGCGTTCTGGCAGGCTACCCTGTAGTTGGTCTGAAAGCAACTCTGACAGATGGTTCCTACCATCCCGTTGACTCTTCTGAAATGGCATTCAAAATGGCTACATCCGTTGCGTTCAAAGAAGGTATCCCTCAGGCGAAACCCGTTATTCTGGAACCCATCGATCATGTAGAAGTTCTGATCCCCGACAGATACATGGGCGACATCATGGGTGACATCACAAAACGTCGTGGTCGTATCCTGTCCATGGATGCAGTAGGCGTTAAAAAATGCATCGTTGCAGAAGTTCCTGCAGCTGAAATGCACAAATACGCTACAGACCTGCGCTCCATGACACAGAGCCGTGGTGAATACAGAAGCCGCTTCGAAAGATACGAAGAAGCTCCCATGGATGTTCAGAAACGTATCATCGATGCAAGAGCAGCTGAACACAAATAATGAAAAAATGTTGTTGAAGCAACAGTATTTGCTGAAATAATGTGATAAAATAACCACGAGAGGTAATTACTTCTCGTGGTTTTATTTTGGAATGACGAAAGGAGAGATCCTATGTTTGATATCGGTATCATCGGCAGCGGCCCTGCGGCATTATCTGCTGCAATCAATGCAAGACAGAGAAATAAATCTGTATGTGTATTTGGCAGAAGTCTGGACAGTTCGTTGCTTTTTGCGGCAGAAAAGGTGGATAATTACCTTGGCATGCCTGATATGAGCGGTGAGGAAATGCTGAACCAGTTTTATGCTCATGCGGTAAAAAGAGGCGTAGAATTTAAAGAAAGTCGTATAAGCCAGATCATGCCTATGGGCGAATATTTTATGATCAATGCGGATAACGAGTTTTATCAGGCAAAAACTCTGATCCTTGCCATTGGTCTGAATAAAAGCAAAGGCATTGCAGGGGAAACGGAATATCTGGGCAAAGGTGTCAGCTATTGTGCGACCTGCGATGGCATGCTTTACAGAAATAAAAAAGTAGTTGTGGTAGGAGAACACGAAGAAGGGGAAGCAGAAGCGAATTTCCTTGCGGATGTCTGCGAAAAGGTAACTTATATTCCACTTTATCAGCCTGTGCTGAATCTGAAAGAGAACGTGGAAGTGATGAACGATAAACCTAAGGCTGTTGTTGGTGAAGGTATGCGTGTAACAGGTGTTGAAGTAGGTGACAAAGTGGTAGAATGTGATGGCATTTTCTTTGCGAAAACTTCCACTCCTCCTGAAAGTCTGGTATTTGGTCTGCAGACTGATGGCAAAAACATCATTGTGGACAGAAGTATGGCAACAAACCTGCCCGGTGTTTTTGCAGCAGGTGACTGCACAGGTGCACCTTTCCAGATTGCAAAAGCAGTAGGGGAAGGGCTGGTAGCGGCGCTTTCTGCAGCGGCATATATTGATGCGAATAAATAAGAAAGAAAGCCTTGAACATCTGTTTGAGGCTTTTTCTTTGAACATTTTATGAATTATCCAAATTCTGCTTGAATATGAATGGTTATGATGATAATATAAATAATGTGTTTAGCACTCTGGAGTTTAGAGTGCTAATTTGAAAATGATGATAAATCCGTTAACAAGGAGGAAAATAAAATGAAATTAAAACCTTTAGGCGATAAAGTCGTACTGAAACAGGCGGAAGCCATCGAAACAACAAAATCCGGTCTGCTGCTGACAAGCCAGTCCAAGGAAAAACCCCAGGAAGCGATCGTAGTTGCGGTTGGCCCCGGTATCGTTGTTGGTGATGCAAAAATTGAAATGGTAGTAAAAGAAGGTGACCGTGTGCTGATCCCTGCATATGGTTATATGGAAGCAAAATTTGAAGGCGAAACATACATCATCATGAGACAGGATGAAATTTTCGCTATCATTACTGAATAATAGGAGGTCATAACAATGGCGAAGGAAATCAGATATAGCACAGATGCCAGAAATGCAATGGCAGCAGGTGTGGATAAACTGGCAAATACAGTAAAGGTAACACTGGGTCCCAAAGGCAGAAATGTGGTTCTGGACAGAAAATTTACAGCACCTCTGATCACAAATGACGGTGTTACAATCGCAAGAGATATCGAACTGGAAGATCCCTATGAAAATATGGGTGCGCAGCTGGTAAAAGAAGTTGCAACACAGACAAACGATGTTGCGGGTGACGGTACAACAACAGCAACAGTTCTGGCACAGGCAATGATTCAGGAAGGTCTGAAAAATATCGCTGCAGGCGCAAATGCAATCATTCTGCGTCGTGGTATGCAGAAAGCAACAGAAGCAGCAGTGGCTGAAATCAAAGCAATGAGCCAGGCTGTCACAACAAGCAAACACATTGCCAATGTTGCTGCAATTTCCGCAGGCGATGAAGAAGTAGGCGCAATGATCGCTGAAGCAATGGATAAAGTAACAAATGATGGTGTTATTACGATTGAAGAATCCAAGACTATGAAGACGGAACTGGACCTTGTAGAAGGTATGCAGTTTGACCGTGGTTATATTTCTGCGTATATGGCAACTGATATGGAGAAAATGGAAGCAAATCTTGACGATCCGTTTATCCTTATCACAGACAAGAAGATTTCCAATATTCAGGAACTTCTCCCTGTTCTTGAGCAGATTGTTCAGTCAGGAGCAAGACTTCTTATTATCGCTGAGGATGTTGAAGGTGAAGCGCTTACGACATTGATTGTGAATAAGCTTCGCGGAACATTCAATGTGGTAGCAGTGAAGGCACCAGGCTATGGTGACAGAAGAAAGGCAATGCTTGAGGACATCGCAATCCTTACCGGAGGACAGGTGATTTCAGAAGAATTGGGATTGGATCTTAAGGAAGTAACATTGAATCAATTAGGACGTGCGAAGTCTGTGAAGATTCAGAAGGAAAATACCGTTATCGTAGATGGTATGGGAGATAAAAT
>JAFZDV010000175.1 GCA_017560955.1 Anaerotignum sp. | reverse complement strand
GTTTGAAGTAGTACCAGACTTGAAACTGAAGGATATGGGGCGGAAAAGATAGGTATAAAATGGGAATATTTCGGCAATCCTTTTTCTGAAAGGGGCGAAGAAAATGGAACGAAACTGGAAAAATAGTTTGTACGATCTTTGGAAAAAGGAAAAATGGTACTGGGTGGGCGCAGTGGTCATCGGTGTGATGTTCAGTCTGATTTTTGGCGCCCACTGGACAAAAGGATATTCGGAAATGATACAGCATGGCATTGCGGCCAAGGTGGTGCGATTTCATGTGCTGGCCAACAGCGATTCTGAGGCGGATCAGGCTTTGAAACTGCAGGTGCGGGATGCGGTTTTGCAGGAATATGGGACACTGCTTACAGAATGTGAAAGTAAAGAAGAAACTCTTGCGGCTCTTGAAGCGGCAAAACAGGAGATCTGTGAAACGGCTGTGGCAGAGGTGATTGCAGCAGGGTATGATTACCCCGTCAGTGTCTCTCTGGTAAGGGAGGAATTTCCTTTTAAAAAATATGACGATCTGATTTTCCCTTCAGGGGTCTATGATGCCCTTAGAATTGAAATCGGTGTGGCAGAAGGGCAGAACTGGTGGTGCGTGTTATATCCCCAGATGTGCTTTGTGGATGCCGCATGGGGTTATGCCACAGAAGAAAGTCATACCCGTCTGGAAAACACCCTGACAGAGGAGGAGTTTCTCATCGTTTCCGCTTTGGAACAGGAAAAAATCACACCGAAAATAAAACTGAAACTGCTGGAATTGTGGCAATAAAATAACCTCGGACGATTTTGTCCGAGGTTGTTTTTAATGCATGATAAATGCAAATTTGCCGATCAGCAGGAGTGCTGCAACCATGTGCAGAATGGATGTCATAGTGAATACCATGATAAAGTCCAGATGTCTGTTTTTATGGCGTTTGAAAACCATTGCACACAGACCGCCCAGACCGCCTCCCAGAACTGCCATGATGAACATATTCTTTTCGGGAATACGCCAGCCATCTTTGATGGCTCTTTTTTTATCGATGACCATTGTGATATACAGCACCAGATTGATCACGATATAGTAACCCAGAATGATAGCCAGGGCTGTAGTGTTAAAATACATTTCCATAAGTTGTATTGTCCTTTCGTTATTTCATTACGTTTCTCCAGTCCAGATCGCCTCTGTCCAGAGCCAGCAGCATCACTTCTGCTGTAGCGAGATTTGTCGCCAGAGGGATATTGTGCATATCACACAGATGCATGATGGAGTTGATCTGGGATTCATAGGAGTGGGGGGAAACGGGGTCTCTCAGGAAGATCATCAGGTCAACATCATTGTTAGCGATCTGTGCGCCCATCTGCTGTTCACCGCCCAGTCTTGCGGAAAGGTATTTCTGAACGGGCAGACCTGTTGCTTCTTCCACCAGTCGGCCTGTTGTGCCTGTGGCATAGATGTCATGTTTGCACAGAATGTGTCTATATGCGATGCAGAGGTTTTCCATCAATTTTTTCTTGTTATCATGTGCGATCAAGCCGATATTCATAATGACCCTCCCTCAAAAATCGATTTTGTTTCTTTTCTTCTGATATTCAGAATCAGCCCGATGGCAACCATGTTCGTCCACATGGAGGAACCGCCGTAGCTGACAAATGGCAGTGACATACCTGTATTTGGCAGGATACCTGTGGCTACGCCTGCGTTAACAAAAGTCTGGAACGCAAACATGCCGGCGATGCCTGCAGCAATTAACTGGCTGAAGGTATCCCTGGCCGATGTTGCTACTACTATACAACGAAATACGATAAAAAGCAATACGGCGAGGACAAATATACACCCCAGAAAGCCAAATTCTTCGCCGATTACAGAGAAGATAAAGTCGTTGTGGGGCTCGGGCAGATAGCTCAGCTGGTTCAGTGTACCGTTGAACAATCCCTTACCTGTCAGCTGTCCGGAACCAATGGCAGAGATGGATTTTTCTGTCTGATAATACAGGTTGGCATCTCGCGTAGGGTCAACGAAGGACAGGATACGGTTGAACTGATGGGGCTTGAAAACCTTATCGGTAAAGAAGGGGTTTTCAAGGGAAACGTCGATCAGGATCAGTGCTACGATGGGCACAACGATGATCAGGACAGTACGGATGAACTGCCAGTTCAGACCTGCGATAAACAGCTCGATACAGAAGATCGCCACCAGAACAAGGCTGGCGGAAAGGGCAGGCTGTTTCTGGATCAGCAGCAGAGGAATGGCCAGCATGCCGCACAGGAAAGCCAGCGTACGCATATCATCCAGTTCTTTCTGACGCATAGTAATGACTTTTGCCAGACAGAAGATCATGATCACCTTTGCAAATTCCGAAGGCTGAATAGTCAGAGGGCCGACAGCGATCCATCTGGTCGCACCTTTGTTGTCTACACCGATCAGAAGAACTGCCACCAGAAGCAGGATATTTGCGATATAGATGGGGATATGAAATTGTGAGAAATATTCGTAGTCTACATTGGCGGCAGCCACCATCAGCCCAAAGCCGATGAGGAAAAAGACGCCATGCTTGATCACATTGGAGGAACTTTCCCCAAGGTTCACATGGGTCGCACTGGCGATACAGATGAGGCTGAACGCTACCAGCAGGCATACTGCGCCTACCAGCCACCAATCCAGATTCTGAAAGTATTTTCTGATATTCATGGAAATACTCCTTTGTAAAATTCAGATTCGTAGGAGAATGTCCGTTTTTCGGGCATTCTCCTACGAACCCGAAAAGACCTTCAAATATTTGAAGGTCTTTCGTATTCATATGTTTGGTAAGAAAATCAGTCCTGATTCATCTTACGCATGCTCTTGATAGGGATATTTGCGTACAGTACGGGAACTGTGCCGTTGTTATCATCAGACTGTGTCTGTGTGATCTGGATATCCAGTTCTTCTGTGTCGATTTCCATGTAGTTGGAAATAACTTTGATGATATCTGTTTTCAGCATTTCCAGTACCTGAGAAGAGCAGTTTACTCTGTCGTGTACCAGAACCAGTTTCAGTCTGTCTTTTGCAACGCTGCCAGATGCAGGCTGCTGTTTTTTGCGGAAAAAGCTAAAGAAATCCATCGTTACACTTCCTTTCGATGCGGCTTATTTCTTGAACAGCTTTTTCAGCTTGTCCATGAACGTTTCGGGTGCCTGTTCGAATGTCATGATAGGCACATCTTCGCCCATCAGACGCTGAACGATGTTTCTGTAAGCCTGACCAGCTTTGGAATCGTTGTTTGTTACTGCGGGTTCACCTTTGTTTGTAGCGATAACTACGCTTTCGTCATCGGGAACTACGCCCAGAATATCGATGGCCAGAATTTCTTCTACGTCTTCGATATTCATCATTTCGCCTCTCTGAACCAGATCGATACGCAGTCTGTTCAGGATCAGAACGGGATTTCTCAGTTCGTTTGCTTCCAGCAGACCGATGATTCTGTCTGCGTCACGCACAGCGGAAACTTCGGGTGTTGTTACTACGATAGCTCTGTCAGCACCTGCAATGGCATTTTTGAAGCCCTGTTCAATACCTGCGGGGCAGTCCAGAATGATGTAGTCAAAACCTTCTTCTTTCAGGTCGTCACACAGTTTCTGCATCTGTTCGGGAGAAACTGCGTCTTTATCTCTTGTCTGTGCTGCAGGCAGCAGGAACAGACCGTCATAACGTTTGTCTTTGATCAGAGCCTGTTTCAGACGGCAGTTGCCTTCTACAACGTCTACCAGATCATAAACGATTCTGTTTTCCAGACCCATAACTACGTCCAGATTTCTCAGACCGATATCTGCGTCTACCAGTGCTACTTTTTTGCCTAATACTGCAAGACCGCAGCCCAGGTTTGCGCTTGTTGTTGTTTTACCAACACCGCCCTTGCCGCTGGTGATTACGATTACTTCACTCATTGATGTTCCTCCTAATCTCAGAAGTTTATTTTACAACTTGTTTTCACAGTTTTTCTCATTCTTCGGGAAATTTGCTGCTATCCATTTCTATATTAACAAAAATGGTCAGCTTTTGCACTCCTTTTTTGAAACAAAAGGGGAGAAGTTTTCCCATGATTCGACAGCAGTATCCTGTTTATCAGGAAAGTGCCATTACGAAGATCTGGCCGTTCTGTACGAAGGCATATTCAGGGGGTTTGGGACCCCTTTTGTTTTCTTCGGGGAATCTTGTGATGATATCAGCGATTCTCAGCTGAATGGGTGCCATGAAGATGGCAGATACGAAAGCGCTTGTGTCTCCTTTGCAGCCTGCGTGTACCATGCCTTTCATCTGACCCAGAACGATAACATTGCCGCCGGCTTTGATTTCCGCACCGGGGTTCACATCGCCCACTACCACAACGCTGCCTTCGAATTCGATCTTCTGACCGTTTCTCAGAGAGCCTTTGTGGAATTTTGTCAGGTTGCCGGGAGTCATTTCTTTTGCCAGCAGTTCGCTCAGTTCTCTTACTTCGCTGTTTTCTGTTTTTACAAAAGTGATGTCCATTGTGGCATGTTTTTTGATGATCTGGATCAGTTCTTCTTCCTCAGCGGCGCTGAATTCACGGCCTTTGAAAGCCATGGAAGTTTTTACATGATCGAAAAATTTACCTGCTTCAACAACCTTTCTTTCCAGCTGTCCGCAGAGAATGGGAAAAGGAACTTCAGGATCGAAGATCACAGTGATGCCGTCCTTTGTGCCTTTGAAGATTACATAGTTCTGGTTGGTCATTTTTCATTACCCTCCTGTTTTTTATTACTGTGCCAATACTGTCTGCAGATTGGTGTTTGTGGGCGTATAATCCAGCCCCAGATATTCTTTGATGACCGCTTTGGCAACTGCAGGAGCGGGAGAACCGCTGCCTTCGCCGAAGGGGATCATTACGGTGATGGCGATCTGTGGATCATCATAAGGGGCGAAGCAGACAAGCCAAGTATGAGAGCTGCGGTTCTTGTCTTCTTCGGCAGTACCTGTTTTGGCTGCTACATCGATAGGCAGGTCGTCAAAGGCGCCGCGCAGGGTACCTTTCGGGCCGTTTGTTACCAGCCACATGCCATGGTAAACAGTCTGCAGGTTTTCTTCTTTGAATGTGATGACATTTTCCACGGTTTCTTCCACTTCGGAATGAAGGGTGCCATCGGGGTTCTGCACATGGTCAACCATATGCAGTTTATATAATGTACCACCATTTGCAAGGGTGGAGATATATTTCGTTACCTGTGCAGGTGTGTAGCTGTTGATGGACTGACCGATGGCAGTACGGATAGTATCGCCGTCTGTCCAGCGTGTCTGGCTGGTAGTCGCATCAGGGTTGAAGGTCTTCACGGCTTTTTCCTTGTTGGAAGGAGATGCCATAGTAGGGCCGTATTCATCCAGCTCCAGACCTGTGTAGTTATTCAGACCAAAGGCAGCCATATATTCATTCAGTGTTGTGATGGAATTGTTGCTGTTGCCTGTGGTCACATTGCCCATGCGGTATGCCAGCTCGTAGAAGAAGTAGTTACAGGATACTTCCAGAGCGTGGGCCACATTCAGGGACTGATGGGTGCCGCCTGTGTTGGAATAGATCCAGCAGCGGGCATAGGGGATACCCGTATCCTTGAAGATACCCTTGTCGGTGATGAGAGTATCAGGGCCAATGGTTTCTGTTTCCAGACCTGCCAGAGCTGTGATCATTTTGAATGTGGAGCCGGAGGCCTTTTTCTGCTTCAGGGGGCGGTTTACCAGAGGTGTGTTGCCGTCCTGCAGCAGGCTGTTGTAATAACTGTTGTTGAATGTATTTACCAGTTCGTTGTTATCGTAGGAAGGATATGTCACACTGGCGAGAACCTCGCCTGTGCCTACCTGTGTCACGAAAACAGAACCGGTACAGGGGTCAAGGCCTGTGTCCGCAGGGGACATTTCGCCGTTGCCCAATTTTTTCAGGATCAGGCTCAGAGGAGAACCGCCGCCTTCGATATCGGCTTTTTCCTCGGGTGTAACCTTGATGTTTTCCTGTTCGATCATCATCAGCATCAGTTCTTTGATGCTGACATTTCCTTTTTCCAGACCTTCCAGCAGGAATTCCTTTGCTACGGAAACAGCATCTTCCTGTTCAGGATCAAAGTCGGGCTGCACCTGTTTCAGTCTGAGGTAGACGGTATGCTGTACTGTGCCTTCTTCCGCATAAAGCATTTTCTGTGCAGAAATGTGGTTCACATTGATCATGGAACGGAACAGATCCAGAGTAGAAACGGAATTTTTACCGGAAGTTGTCAGTTTGGTAAGAACGGCTTTTCTCAGTTCGCTTTCCAGAGCATCATAAGCCACTTTCTGCAGCTTGCTGTCCAGTGTCAGGAAGAGGTCTTTGCCGGGGATGGGCTCTGTAGAGGCGATCACGCTCATACGGCGACCCTGGTTGTCGACTTCGATCTGTACTTTGCCGTCTGTGCCGTTCAGTTGTCTTTCGAATAATTTTTCCATGCCGTCCTGACCAACGATGTCAGATTGGCTGTAGATGGGATTGCCGTCTTTATCCACATCGTCTTTATAGAGTGCATAGTCATTTTCTGTCATCTGACGGATATAGCCCAGAATATGTGCAAAATACTCACCCTGAGGATATTCTCTCAAAGAAATAGTATCGATGATAACGCAGGGGAAAGTATCCTGATTTTCTTCTACGAAAGCCAGTGTTTTTGCACTGACATCTGTTGCCACATTTACTGTCTGATACTGCTGATAACGCTGCAGATACATGGAATAACGGATACCCAGTGTGCTGCGGATCAGGTCATTGGGCAGACCCTGTGGCAGACCGAAGTAATCTCTCAGATAATCCAGTGTTTTCAGAGAACCGTAATACAGTTCTTCGCCTTCCATAGCCATACTTTCTTTCCAGCTTTTTTCACGGTTTTTGTTGCCGTTGAACTGGAAGGAGTAGGGTGTTTCTGTATCCAGAGGCAGTTCATCGACGATTTCTTCGCCGAAGTCTGTCAGTTTCATGGCAAGGGTCAGAGCCATCAGGTTTCTGTCATCGCTCAGGCAGAGGGAAATATAAGTACGTTTCTGGGCTGCATTGAAGTCTGCAGGGGGCGTGTATTTTTCATACAGCCAGTCCAGACATTCCTCGGCAGTCATATCCCTTTGTTTCTTTTCCAGACCGATATTGGTTTTCCAGCGTTTTTCTCTGGTTTCCTTTTCTTCTTCGGTGCCGTCAAAGGTGAAGCGATAAGGTGCTTTTTTGGTGATGGGCAGGGAATCTACTTTGGTCTCGCCTTTTTCCCAGAGGGCTCTGGTCAGAGCATCGGAGAGTTCCTGTCGTTCCTCTTTGTTGAATTCCAGCGTCACGCTGCCGTCTACCTGTACGCAGTAGGCAACCTTGTTAACTGCAAGAGGTCTGCCGTATCTGTCGTAGATGGCACCACGGGGTGCTGTTACGGGCAGCTCCTTGGAAACGCTGGCGGTGATGGATTCCTCATATTTCGTACCATGGATGATCTGCAGGCTGAACAGCCTGAGAACGATGATCGCAAAGAGGACGATGATGCCGCAGAGCATAACAAATATTCTGTTTTTACAAAGATCTAAAAAGTGATCAAGGTACTTTCTCATCGGTTCCTCCTAAAGGAATCAGATTAGAATAATCTGTATTTGTATTTTTCTTTCAGTTCCAGCCATTCATTGATACCGAACAGGATTCGGTAAAGCAGAACTGTTACAACGGCCGTATAGACCAGTTCGGGCCCCAGAATAGAGAGGACAAAATAGAAGATATTGCCTTCCCCGCGGAACAGGAACCCTGTAATATACAGGACTGCCTGAAACAGTACTGTGGAAACAGCACAGAAGATCACAGGCAGGATGTAGTTTTCACGATAAAAGTTTTTCTGGCTGCGGCCGAATAAAAAACCGATGGCCAGATACAGAAGGGTGTAAAACCCGATCATTTTGCTGAAGAAAATATCCATCAGCAGCCCTGTAAAGCCGCCGACGATAGCGCCTTCCTTACTGCCGCGCAGGAGGGCATAGGAAGTAACGATGATCAGCGCTGTATTGGGGAAGATGCCGCGCACAGCCAGCAGAGGGAAAAGAGAAGTCTGCAGGATGAAATTTACGAAAATGATGAGGGCAGTAATGAGGATCCTCATTCAGATACCCCCGTTTCCTGTGTTTCTTCAGTGGATTCTGCGGGTTCTTCAGGTTCCGCAGGTGTTTCTGTATTTACAGAAGGTTCTTCTGGAACAGGTGCTTCCACCGCGCTGTTTTTGTCAATGACAAGGATGGTATCCAGGTGTTTCAGGTCTACATAGGGCTGGATCACTGCATATTTTGTCAGACCGCTGGTGTCTGTTTCCAGTTCCAGAACCTTGCCGATGGCAAGACCCGCAGGATAAATGTCAGACAGGTGAGATGTGACGATTTCATCGCCCACCATGATTTCTGCCTGGGCATCGATGTATTCCATGATACACAGACCATCTGCAGAACGGGTATAGTCGCCTTTTACCACACCCAGATCGCCTGTACGCATGCTCATGGCAGGTACAGAGGAACGGCTGTCCAGAATGGACTGGGCTTTGGAGAAGGTTGCGCCGCTTTCCAGCACTTTGCCCACCAGACCTTCAGGGGCGATCAGTACCATGTTTGCTGTGATGCCTTTTGTTGTACCCTTGTCAATGGTGAAGCCGTCATACCATACGCCGGGGTCTTTTGCAATGACAGTAGCGCCTGTGCTTTCGTAGTCAGGATATCTCTGGGCAATTTTCAGCAAAGCAGAAAGTTTTGCGTTTTCGCCTTCATACATGGCCAGCCTTCTGTTTTCTGCCAGAAGGTCAGCGATCTGATTTTTCAGGTCTTCGTTTTCTTCTTTCAGTTCGGCTTTGTCACGAGCGGAAGTGATGGATTCATCGATCCAGCTGCTGATACCTGTTGTCAGATCCTGAAAAGGAGTTACAACAACGCCGATAGCACTTTCCAGAAGGGTAGCATTCAACTGTTTGCCGCTGGCAATGACTGTGATCAGCACCAGAAGCAGTACGCCGCCGCGTAATATTTGTTTTTTATATTTTTCAAAAAACTGCTGCAAAGGGATTTGCTCCTTTCGTCAGTATCAGAACAGTGCTTTTCTGGGGGAGATCAGCACATTTTTCAGTTTATCGATTTCTTCCAGAACCATACCTGTGCCAAGAGCAACACAGTTCAGGGGCTGGTTTGCAATGTTTACAGGCATGCCTGTTTCTGCTGTGATCAGTTTATCCAGACCACGCAGGTGAGCGCCGCCGCCTGTCAGTGTGATACCGAATTCCATGATATCTGCTGCCAGTTCAGGAGGAGTTGCTTCCAGTGTCTGTTTGATGCTGTCAATGATGGAACCAACAGGTTCTGCCAGTGCATCACGTACATGGATGGAGTTGATTTCGATTGTTTTGGGCAGACCGCTGATCAGGTCACGACCACGGATCTCCATTCTTTCTTCTCTTTCCAGAGGGAAAGCAGAACCGATTGTGATTTTGATTTCTTCTGCTGTACGGTCACCGATAGCCAGGCTGAATTCTCTTCTGATGTAGGAGATGATGGCATTGTCCAGTGCGTCACCTGCTACACGCAGGGAACGGCTTGTTACGATACCGCCCAGGGAGATAACAGCAACTTCTACTGTACCGCCGCCGATATCAACGACCATGCTGCCTGTGGGTTCAGCTACGGGCAGGCCGGAGCCGATGGCTGCTGCCATGGGTTCTTCGATCAGGTATGTGTCTTTTTCTTTGGAGCCTGCAGCGATAGCTGCTTCCAGTACCGCACGTTTTTCAACTTCTGTTACACCGGAAGGCACACAGATAACGATACGGGGCTTAGGGCCGAACAGAGAACGCACATAAGCTTTGTTGATGAAGTAACGCAGCATTGCCTGTGTTACATCGAAGTCTGCGATTACGCCGTCTTTCATGGGACGGATCGCTACGATATTGCCGGGTGTACGGCCGATCATTTCTTTTGCTTCGTTACCAACAGCCAGAACTTCTCTTGTCTGTGTATTGATGGCAACTACAGAGGGCTCGTTGACAATAATGCCTTTTTCACCCATATAAACCAATGTATTTGCGGTACCCAGGTCGATACCCATATCTTTGGAATTAAACATCGTGTTTTTTACCCCTTTCATTATTGAAAACATCTCCGCTCAAAAGGGCGGAAATCGTTGATTTGCTTGAATTTTGCCTTACATTTTATCATACCGCTTTTTGGCTTTCTTTTCAAGGAATGCGCCGTATTTTTTGGAAAAAATGCAATGTTTTTTCGACTGTTTGAAACAGAAAAAAGGCATGGAAATTCATGCCTGCTGAAATCACATTTTTCTGTAGATAAAGAATGCCAGAATGATACCGATGATGCCTGCAATGGTGAAGCGAATGGTCAGACCAAACTGCAGTGTCAGTACACCCAGATCCAGTACGATAGGGGAAGACAGACCGAAATTGCTGCCATAATTCAGCCAGCTGAGAGCGGAAATGTCACCCAGAGCATTGCCGATAAAACCACCCAGCACCACGCCTGCCAGCATCAGTAGGATCAGTACCCATATATTCTGTGAGGATTTTCGTGCCATATGTAATGCCTCCTTGAAATTCAAATAATTTAACTATGGAATTATACCACAAAAAGAGGCAGGAGAAAAGCGAACAAAAAATAAAAAGAGGGTGATTTCCTGAAATAGAAATAAAAAAAGACTCTCCGATTTCTCGGAGAGTCTAAGTTAGCTAAGATTATTCAGCCAAGCAGAAAAATTATTCTGCTCTTTTACCGCGGAGCGGTAAGGCTTATTCAGCCTTGGGAGCTTCTGCTGCGGGTGCTTCAGCTTTAGGAGCTTCAGCAGCGGGAGCTGCGGGTGCAGCTGCAGGAGCGGGCTGAGGAGGTCTCTTACCTGTCAGAACACCTTTAGGACATTTGTTTGCACAGATGCCACATGCTTTACATTTATCGTAGTCGATAACAGCCAGGTTATCAATTACATGGATTGCATCGAAAGGACAGTTCTTTTCGCAGATTTTGCAAGCGATACAACCAACGGAGCAGTTGGGGATAACGTTTTTGCCCATATCCTTGGAAGAACACTG
>JAFZDV010000174.1 GCA_017560955.1 Anaerotignum sp. | reverse complement strand
TTTACCTCGATAAACCCTTTTTTCTCCTCCTTCTGATAATAAATATCAAAACGGGAATTTTCATATTTCACTTCTCTTTTCAGAAAATCCACTTCTCCGATTTCTTCAATTTTTCCTTCCGCCAGTGCCTCTGCCGCCATCTGGTTCGGCGCCTGAGAATCCATATTGACCAGCGTATCCCCTTTATAAACAGCAATCAGAGAGTATTTTGTCTTCCTCCCCTCTTTGTCCGCTCCCTCCAGAAAAACTCTCGCTCCTTCCAGCAAAAGCTCTTTGCACCTGCCTGTATTTTTTACGTGCACCATTTCTTCCTGTCCATTCAGTTCCACAAAAGCCGTGAAACGGTTGACTCTACGCAGGAATCTGGCCTCCACCATTTTTCCGTATTCCATATTTTTCACCTCTTCCCTATTTTATCATAACCTTCGTTGAAAAACACCTTCTTGTTTGGTATGATATAAGAAGATTTCGGAAGAATGGAGGGATAAAATGAAATTTCCAGAAAGAGAAGAAATTCTTGAGCAAAGACAAATACGAAATCACATGTATAACAGATACCTTACTCGGTTTGTCGGCACTACTGCTATTGCAATTGTCTTATTTCTGTCCCATGTATTTTCTAGCGGCAAAACCACAGAAATCCCGACTCCTTCTCCAGAAGATTACGAAATCGCTCATACTCTCACTACCATCGAGGGCAGAGAAACCATTCTTGATGAAAAATATGACAACGCAAAAATCATCAAAGAAAGCACTTATGGCAAAGATATCATCAGTGTATTCGAAGTTGACTACATGTACAGTTTCTGTGTTTTTGAGGCAATCGAAGATGGATACTGGATGGAATACTGTGGCAAGCCTTTCCCTAAGACAGAACTGGTAAAAGGCACTGTTTCTCTTGGCGACAACACAAGCGAATACGATGTTTATCTGCAAGGTAATACACCTTACACCTATCTGCTCATTGACCGTGTAAATATGACACAGCCACACAATGTTCAACAACAGAAAATCCACTTTGACAAAAACGGAATCGCGCTGATGAAACTTGATCCTGAAATTTATGACCCAACTCCTCGCATCGTAGCCTATGACGCAAACGATAATTATGATATCCTTGCAGACGGCACACTATAAAAAGAAGGTGAGTAATATGAAATTTTCAGAAAGAAAAGAAATCCTGGAAGAAATTGAACTTCAGAAAGAAATAAAACAAAGCTATATCAGAAAATATATCCGAAAATTCGTACTTTTTGGGTTTGCAATAATCATCGGTATTGCTTCACAGGCACGAAAAGAAGACCTCACCACTCCTTCACAGGATGACATCGCTCTCTCAACCGCACTGACTACCATCGAAGGCAGAGAAGACGCCATCTCCGAAAAATATAGTGGCGCAGAAATCACCAGAGAACGTACTTATGGCAAAGACATCATCACCGTTTTTGAAGTTGGCGATCAATACAGCTTCTGTGTTTTTGAAGCAATGGAAGACGGCTACTGGTTGGAATACTGCGGCAAACTCTTCCCGAAAACAGAACTGGTAAAAGGCACTGTCTATCTGGGTGATAACACCCACGAATATGATATTTATCTGCAGTATGAAAATATCTATTCTCGTCTGCTTGTTACACAAACAAACAAAAAGTACACCAAGCACAAAGAAAAACAGAATATCAGCTTCGATGAAAACGGCATCGGCATCACTAAAATCGATTATCATCGCACCCGTTATTTTAAAACACAAATCGAAGCTTATGATACCGAAGGAAACAAATATATTCTGGATGACGGCGGCTTATTCTAAGCATTTCCTTGTACTTTCATCCATTTTATTTTATAATAAAAGGTACGAAAATTTTAATTTCAGAAAGGAGTCCTTCTTGTGTCCAAACTCACATTAGAAGAAAAAATAAAAAATCTCTCTGCGGATTATATTTATCAGCAGGCAGTCGGCTCTCTCCTCCTGATGCTCATGAGCACCATGGAAGATGTACAGAAAGGCGACATGGCTCTGCCCTATGAAGTTCCTGCAGATGTAAAAGAACTGAAAGGCGAAATCACAAAAGTTCTGCTGGATCTGGAAGAAATTCTGGACGGCGATGCAGATGTCCGCATGGATGCCCTGAACGAATGTATGGGCCTGAAAAAACGCATGCTGGATATGTACGAAACTGTTTACAGCTATTTCTCCCAGTGGAATGTCATCTCCACTCTGGTCAGCGATCAGGTTGCTCTGCGCAAATATAAAGAAGACGGTATTTCCCAGAAACAGGTGGAATGGTCTCTCTTCTTCGCAGACTGCCATGCCTTCATGGAAAGTGCAGAAAACCTGCTGGATCAGAAAAACTACATGGGCCAGATTTTAAAATGCATGCCCATGTATATGACAAGAGATAAATATTACGATAATGTATACGCTTCCCTGTCCGCCGCTTTTGCAGGCGAAAGCAAGGAATTCATCGAGGCATCTCTGAAAGCCTTTGAAGGTTTCTGCAGCCCTCAGGAAAATCCCGTTTATGGCAGATATTTCCCTGAAATCGCAGAATGGATCGGCCAGAAACGCATGGTTCTGCCTCACAAAATGAATGATGACGAACTTTCCGAATTCTATGAAGAACTGAAGGAAATGTTTGAAGTGCTGGAACAGATCGAAGAATATTTCTCCTGCATCCTGCACGATATCAACTCTCTGATCCTGGTTCTGTATCTGTCTTATACATTCAAAGACCTGACAGAAGGCAGCGCATCTTATGCTGATCTGTATCACACAGTTTGCGAATTCATCGAAGGCGAACTGGATGCCGCAGAAAAAGAAGCATATCTGGATACATTGACAGAACAGCTGGAAGCAGCCGTTGAACCTGTTATCGACAAAGCAAATGCCATCGGCAGAGAAGAATATGAACTGCTGCAGAAAGCAGGTTCCTTCGCAGGCTTCTCCGATGACACAAAGAAAGTCCTGATGACAGAAGAATTCATCCGCGAATGCTTCTTCGGCGACCTGAATGACGAACTGTTCCGTTTCAACATTCCCGAAGATCTGCCCCCTGCAACA
>JAFZDV010000173.1 GCA_017560955.1 Anaerotignum sp. | reverse complement strand
GATGATAGAGAATACATACAGCGCTGTCAGCAGTGCAGACAGGATCAGTGCAACGATACCGATATAAGATACGGGGTTACCGCTTGCTACTGCGGAAGATGCCAGTGCCCATTTACTGTTGAAACCTGCGAAAGGAGGAACACCTACCAGACCCAGACCAGTGATGGAAAGTGCCGCAAATGTAACAGGCATGTATTTACCGAAACCTTCGATTTCATACATATATTCTCTGTGTGTTTTGTAAAGGATCGCACCAGCTGTAAAGAACAGTGTGATCTTGATGACTGCATGGTAAACCATATGCAGCATTGCAGCCGCCAGACCTGCAGGTGTCATTACGGCAATACCGAAAATGATGTAAGACAGGTTGGAAACTGTGGAATAAGCAAATCTTCTTTTTACATGAGGTGTTCTCAGGGCTACTGTAGAACCGAACACGATTGTAATAGAAGCGAAGATCAGCATGATTGTCTGCGCCCATGTACCAGCCAGGAAGGAAGTACCAAAAGCATAATATGTCAGACGAACGATGGCAAAGATACCGGATTTTACGACTGCAACAGCATGCAGCAGCGCTGTAACGGGTGTAGGCGCAACGGATGCTTTAGGCAGCCAGCGGTAGAAAGGAAATACTGCCGCTTTTACACCGAAACCAAAGAATGCCATTACGAATACTGCCAGCAGTGTTGTTTCGTGGCCTGCAACCAGCGCAGGATCCAGAACGCCACCGGGTACAAATGCTGTTGTTGTACCAAACATATAAACGAATACAAAACCAATGAATGCCAGAGATGCACCGAACATCATGTACAGTACATACATCTTACCTGCATGTCTGGATTTGTTATCGAACTGGTGCATAACGATAGGCAGTGTCACCAGTGTCAGGAATTCGTAGAACAGGTACATTGTCAGGAAGTTCGCTGCGAAAGCGATACCGACAACGACACCAAATGTCATGATAAAGAAGGAGAAGAATCTATCTTCATTACCTTCATGTGTCATATATTCAAATGCGTAAACTGTTGTAACGATCCACAGCAGAGATACCATTGTACCAAATACTTTGGACAGACCATCCACATGCAGTGTCAGGGACAGTTTTTCGCTGAACTGGAACAGAGTCACTTCAGGGCAGCCTGTACCAAAAATTGCATACAGTGCGAAGATCGCATTGATCACAACGATGGGCAGTACTACTCTTTCACGGGACTTTCTGTCCGCAAATTTAACCGGCAGCAGACAAGCGCCTGCAATGATCGGAAAGATCACCGGTAACAATGTCGCAAATGCGTTCATAATGTTTCCTCCCTTTCCCTTAGAAAATCATTCCGCTGATACCGCCAATGACATCCAGCAGAGGTGTAGGCATCATACCCATACCAACAACTGCTACTGCCAGCAGTACCAGAGGTACCGTCATGAGATAATTAGGTTCCTTACTCTTCAGGTTAGCGTAGTCGAAGTCTTTGCCGGGGAAGAATGCTTTCATCACGATGGACATCAGATAACCTGCTGTCAGCAGAGCAGATACCATCAGCATAACTACACCAACAACACCTACGATACCCATTTCGGGCATCAGACCACCCTGAGCCAGATACCATTTACTTACAAAACCTGCTGTGGGAGGAATACCTACCAGAGACAGAGCCGCGAATGCGAATGTCCACATTACGATAGGCATTTCCTTACCGATACCCTTCAGGTCGGCAACCATAGTTTTATGTGTTTTGTAAATGATAGCACCGGCGCAAAGGAACAGAATGTTTTTTGCAACTGCGTGGAAAACTACCTGCAGCAGTGCACCCACAAAACCTGCAGGACACAGCAGCATCAGACCGAATACAACGTAGGAAACGTTGGAAACTGTAGAGTAAGCCAGTCTTCTCTTCAGCAGTTTTTCTTTGTAAGCCAGCATGGAACCCATGAAGATTGTGATGATGGACAGGATCAGCACCGCTGTCTGTGCCCAGGAACCACGCAGGAAGTCTGCACCAAACAGATAGTATGTCACACGAATGATGGCGATTACACCACCTTTTGTGATGATACCGGAAAGGACTGCAGATGCAGGAGAAGGCGCAACGGGGTGCGCTGTGGGCAGCCATGCATGCAGAGGGAACATACCCGCTTTACAGCCGAAGCCCAGAATCATCAGGAAGAATACGATCAGCATCATATTTTCCTTACCTTCGATCAGTGCCATATTCAGTGTACCGCCGGCAATGAAAGAAGTTGTGTCGCAGTAAGTATTCAGGAAGAAGAAGCCCATCAGACCCAGACCTGCGCCAAAGATGGAGTAACCCAGATATTTCAGACCGGCACTTACCGCTTCGGGTGTACCTGTATGGATTACCAGAGGAACTGTCAGAACTGTCATAAATTCATAGGACAGATACAGTGTCATCATATTTTCGGAGAAGCACAGGCTCATCAGTGCTGCCAGAGAGAATGTATAGAACATGAAGAAACGTTCGGGTTTCTGTTCATGCTTCATATATTCCATGGAGAATACTGCCGCGATCAGCCAGATTGTACTGATCAGGCATGCAAAGAATTTTGCCAGACCATCCGTATTGTAAGCAATGGAAAGACGGTCAGTCAGTGTCCACATTGTCGCAGAATGGTCACCCATGCACAGGTACCAAACCAGAGCTGCTTCTACTGCCATTGCGATAAAGACCAAAGTGTTACGCTGCTTTTCTTCCTTCTGGAAGCCAATGATGAGACCAAAAATAAAAGGTAAAATCATCGGGAGCAGCAAAATTACATTTCCGCTCATTTATTTTCTCACCTCATCCTCTCATCACAATACCATCTGCATCAGTTCGATACCCATTTCCATCACTTCTACGATAGGACGGTAGCCGATACCCAATACAAAGTTAACAACGATAAACAGAACCATCGCTACAGCGAACAAAGGAGAAATCTGTGTTTTCTTGAATTCATCCTTGGGTTTGGACCAGATAGCGATTACGGAAGGCAGGAAGTACATAGCATTCAGGATCATGGAGATCGCCAGAGCACCCAGTACCAGTACCATTCTCATACCTGTCATTTCGATCGCAGCGATCGCAAAATACAGTTTGGAGATGAAACCTGCAAACAGAGGCACACCGATCATAGACAGAGCACCTACTGTGAATGCGATGCCCGCCAGAGGATTTCTGTGAGCCGCACCCTTCAGATTTTCCAGCTGTTCTTTACCGTCTGCATCTTCAATGAAGGAACCGCAGCAGATAAACAGCATGGATTTTGTTGCTGCATGAGCAAATACATGGAAAATTGTAGCGATCATACCTGCAACAGAACCCAGACCGATACCCATGAAGATATAACCGATCTGTGCAACGGAGGAGTATGCCAGCATACGTTTCATACGGCCTTCGTGTACCGCATATACGGAACCCATTACCATACCCAGTACGCCCAGAACGAACATAATGTCCGCAATTTTCAGTTCAACCAGTGTTTCCAGAGTAAATACTTCCAGACACAGTTTGATTGCCAGAATAATATACGCTTTCAGAACCAGACCGGACAGAATACCGTTAGAAGTTGTCATAGTAGAACCATAAGCGGTAGGCAGTGCGGAATGGAAAGGGAAAAGCGCACTCTTGATGCCCAGACCAACGAACATCAGAGTTACAACAAACATCAGAGGGAAATGGAATTCCCCTGTTGTCATCAGCATCGCGATTGTTTCCTTGATCTGAGGGAACAGCAGATGACCTGTAATACCGTACAGGATACATACACCCAACAGGAACAGACCGGAACCAACACAACCGAATACAAGATAATGTGTTGTACCAACGATTGCCTGTTTTGTACCTCTTGCAAGGATCAGTGTACAGGACGCGATTGTCAGGATTTCGATGAATACATAAGCTGTGAACAAGTCATTTGTATATGTCATAGCCAGCATTGCACCGAAAGTTGCATTCAGCATGATAAAATAGAAATTCTGTTTTTCAGGAACGATTTCCTTAAACAGCTGTTCACTGCCTGCTGTGATTGTCAGGAACATAACAACGCTGATCAGAACAGCCAGCAGTGCTTCCAGGGGACCGATTCTCAGTTCGTTACCCCAAGGTGCAGGGAAATGACCCATCATAAATGTGAAGGCTTCCCCATTCTGTACTACATTCACCAGCAGTACTGCAGACAGCACACCAACGATCGCTACCATCGTACCATGCACATAACGTGCAACACGACCATTTTTGATCAGAGGTGTAATGATGCCGCAGAACATCGCAAAGAAGATGCTGAAGAAAGGTATATTATGTACTAAATTCAGATGATGATGTTCCATATTATTCCCCTTCCTCCTCTCTCACCATGCGAAGGATCTCGTCCATGTTCAGAGTACCGTAATGTTTATACAGTCTCAGAACCAGAGCCAGAGAGAACGCAGTTACGGATACGGATACTACGATACCTGTCAGTACCAGACCTGCAGGGATGGGGTTGATGTAATATTCTGCATCGATGATCCCGTTTGTCAGAATGGGAGCAATTCTGCCGAATACATAACCCTTTGCAGCCAGGAAAAGGTATGTTGCTGTATCCATGATATTCAGACCGATAAATTTCTTAATAAGGTTGTTTTGCAGAAGCAGATTCATGAATCCAATGCCAAAAAGGATGACTGATGCTGCTTCATAATAGTTTGTCAGTAATTGACTCATAATCAGATTTCTCCTTTTGTAAATAACGCATAGAATCCATACATTGTACAAGCTACGACCAGACCTACACAAATGTTCAGAGGCAGGATAAAGCCGGAGCTCAGCAGATCACCGGGTGTACCTTTAGGGATTTCCCAGCCAACATGGTTAGCACCTGTAAAGAAGGAATAGCTCTTACAGCCGCAGTATGTCAGCAGACAGGCAACGGAGATCTTTGTCAGTGTTTTTACTGTAAAGAATGTCTGCATTTTCTTGTGACCATTTGCCGCAGAGAACAGGATCAGACCAGCACCAATAATAGAACCGCCGGAGAAACCACCGCCGGGAGACAGGTGACCATTCAATACAACATAAATACCATACAGGATTACGATAGGTGCCAGAACTTTTGCACCCTTCTGCAGGATGATTTTAGAATCCTGACCGTCGAAAACTTCGTCTTCAGCCATTTCCTTATCTTCTACAGCGCTGACATTTTTCTTATCTCTCTGCAGAAGCATCAGAACAGCAACAACAGCCATAAACAATACATTAGATTCACCAAATGTATCGAATGCACGATAGTCCAGGATCATACCTGCTACGAAGTTGATCGCACCTGTTTCTTCAATACCTTTTTCCAGGTAACGAGCAGCTACTTCGTTGTTTGTGATGCTGCCGGGATCACCGAACATAGGCAGATCCATTACAACACCCAGCATTACAACGATGAAGCATACTGTGATACCTACAGAAAGTACACGATACAATGTAGAATTCGCACGGAGTTTTTCAGCAGGAGCGTGCTTTTCACCAAGCATATTTTCGCCGATTACTTTGTCTTTTCTTTCTCTGGTAGAAATATACTCGTCTGCATTGATGATCACTTCGTCACCATCGATCCAGCTTTTCAATTTCGCCCAGAAGGATTTATTTTCGCTCATGTCATCAACCCTCCCTTGTGCCCTTCAGTGCATGTACCTTCTTCAGAGTCAGGAAGAACAGTACCGTATCAACACCTGCACCTACGGCTGCTTCTGTGATCGCCAGGTCGGGCGCTTCCAGGAACAGCCAAACAATAGCCATAATGGAGCTGTAACCCATGAAAACGATAACAGCCATAAACAGATTTTTTGTTACAGAAACGCCGATGGCACTGATGATCAGGAACACTACCAGAATCATCTGGATCATAATACTAAAATCGCTCATTTGTCCTTCATCCTTTCTTCAGCGTCTTTATTTGTTAAAAGTTCTACCTTAGCCAGCATATGTGTCGCAATAGGGCTGGTCAGCCAGAAGAACAGAATGATCAGAATGAACTTTGCAATAACAAAAATATTGCTGCTCATAATAATCAGACCAAGCACTACCATAAACAGGCCCATTGTGTCACCCAGGGCTGCTGCGTGCATTTTGTTCATTACATATTTCAAACGGAAAACACCATAAGTACCGCAAAGGAAAACAAGCAGACCGATGATGATGCAGATCGCTGCAATAATTTCTCTTACTGGCATTCTTCCTTCGCCTCCTCTTCATTTTCCTTCTGGTCTTTTTTGCTGAGGAACAGCAGACGACCTTTATGGTGCAGTGTAACCACATGACACATTACAACTACCGCCAGGAAAGACAGCAGTGTATACACCAGAGATACGTCGATCAGTGCGGATTCGTTCAGATAAACAGCAAGGATACAGATGGTTGCTGTCGTCATCGTACCAATCATGTTAATGGCAACGATACGATCGGTATAACGAGGACCTTTTACTGCACGGCTGAACGCCAGCAGCATGCAGATCGCAAACACGCACATAGCGACTTCTAAAATAAAGTGCATTGTTTCGCTCATTTTCTACCCTCCAACTTTCTCAGCTGTTTTACAAAAACGGAATCATCCAGACCTTCGCCGAATTTACTCTTATCCAGCGCCTGAACAACATAGTTACCATTTTCCAGACCTGCTGTATAAGTACCGGGTGTCAGTGTGATGGAGTTTGCCAGCATCACCTGAGCAGCTTCACTTTCCAGATCTGTACGGAATGTAACGATTGCAGGCTCAATTTCCAGTTTAGGATTCAGGATAATTTTGATCACATCAATATTAGCCTTCACGATTTCCCATAACAGAGTTACAGCATACTTCAGATAAAGAGGCACTTTCTTTGCAAAGCGGATCTCATCTTTGTAGTTGTAGCCCATATGCTTGGAAATGAACCAGTACAGCCAGCCGCAGATCACAACGCCAAAGAGTAACACTTCAAGTGTTACTCTGCCGTTAAAAATCATCCACAGCAGTAACAATAAGAAATACATTGAACCATCCTTTCTGCACAAGCATTTATTTCCTATGCCAATCAGAAACAGGCGAAGTGCGCATACCAAAATAAGGGTCAGCGACACCGTTGATCCTCACTTTTTGTTTGAAATTTGCGCAGTTTCAGCCATTTTTCTACAGCCTAACATAATATATTATCAAGGAATATGCAAAAATTGTCAAGACGATTAGTGCGAAGTCACGATTTATTTCTTAATTTTTTCTTTAGACCTCTTTTTCCATTGTTTATTTAATATAGTTTTTTTATCTATTTTTATTATTAATTATGCAATTCAAACAATATTTGCACTGTTTTTTCTTTATTAAAAAATACAAATCTATCCATTTTACCGATGGTCAACTTTTGTCCCAAAAAGAAAAAAGACACATCTTGCGATGTGTCTTTTCAGGAAATTATTTATTATGAAGCAAAACGTTACCTTAAATCAGATACGATCCGTTCACAAATTATTTTTTCTTAGCAAAGATTGCTCTTACGGGCAGACCGATCAGTACCAGAATGATACCGCCAACAGCGATCTTTGTGGAACCCATACCGGACATGAACAGCTGGTTCAGCAGTACATAACCACCGGAGATGATAGCGATCAGAGGGATTACAGGGTAGCAAGGTACTTTATATGTACGTTCTACATCGGGAGCCTGTTTTCTGTAAGCCATAACAGCTGCGAATGTCAGTGTGTAGAATACCCAACCTACGAATGTACCCAGGTTTGTCAGCAGGTCGAACTGACCTGTCAGAGCGTAGATAGCACCCAGAACACCGATCAGGTAAATGCAGTTTGCGGGAACACCGTTTTTGGAGATTTTAGCCAGTGTTTTGCTGCAAGGCAGGTCGCCCTGTTCTGCCATGTACAGAGCTGTACGAGAACCGGACAGGATGAAACCGTTACAAGCACCGCCAGCGGAGATCATG
>JAFZDV010000172.1 GCA_017560955.1 Anaerotignum sp. | reverse complement strand
TAAGGCGGAAATATGCTTTTTTCTGTAAAATCTTCAGAAAACCTTAAGATTTAAGTACTAGGCAGATTGATTTTATTATGGTAGACTTATAAATGTATAAGTATGACAAAATTGGGGCAATACCCCTCAGATACTTCAACAAATGAAGGAGGTCAATAATATGAAACGTAAACTGACGCTGTTTCTGTCTGCAGTAATGGCAGTATCCAGCTTGCCTATGACAGCATACGCAGCAAATTTCAAAGATATCAATGAGGTGGCATGGGCTGTTTCTGCGATCAATGGTGCGGCAGATAAAGGTCTGATCAGTGGTTATGAAGACAACACAGTTCGTGCGAAGAACAATGTGACTTACCCCGAAGCAATGCAGATGCTGTATAATGCACTGGTAAAATCCGGCAAAGTAAGAGCGATCGATGCAGTGACAGCATATAAATATGTGCCTACGCTGACTACATATAAAGTACCCAGCTGGTCTCAGATGGCAGTGGCATACGGTCTGGAAAATGGCATCATCGATATGCAGGATATGGTTTCCAAATTTGCGCTGGGCAATAAGTATGCTACAAGAGAAGATGTGGCAGAAATGTTTGGTAAAGCGCTGGCATACTACTATGATGTAGATGGTAAAGCAGCTTCTGCTATGGAATTTATCGATTATTATAAAATTTCCGGTGAAAAGGCACCTCTGATCGATCTGCTGAAGAGAATGGAGATCCTCAATGGTGATACATCCAGACGTTTCAATCCTCAGAATAATATCAATCGTGCGGAAATGGCGGTTATGCTGAATAAGACTTTTGACATTCTGTCCGAAGGTGTTCTCAGCACAGGTAAAATCGTTGATTTCCAGAACAACAATGGCGATTTCTTCTACATTGAGGTTGAATTTGAAAACGGCAGAAAACAGGGCTTCCATGCAACACCTGATGGTGTAAAAGCTTTCGGTGCTGATGGTAAACAGATGGCACTGAGCCGCCTGGGTAAAGGTGATGAAGTTCGTATTGGACATAATGGCGATATGCTGTATGAAGTACATGTTACCGATGGTATCTCTGCGCAGGAAAAATATGATATCACAGGTTACATTACAAACATGAAGGAAAACGCTGTAACTGTGGAAAACGAAAATACAGGTGAAACAGATAAATATAACATCGACAGAGATTGTTACTGTTATGTTGATGGCGTGAAGGTAAAACGTACAGAGCTGGAAGAAGCGCTGAAGGAAAAATATAACCTGCATGCTTATGCCGGTATCATCGTTGAAGTGGAAAAAGAAAAGAATGATTCCGGTAAATGGGAATATGTGACAACAGTTGTTGAAATCCATGTAACATTCTCTGAAGATTACACAGTAACCGGTAAAGTGGATGACCTGAGTGGTACTCGCGTGAAATTCAAACCTGCAGGTTCCAGCAATACAAAGGAAATTTCTTATGCGGATGGTTGTGAATTTTACTGGGAAGGTGCAAAAGCTGATCTGGAAGACCTGATCGAAGAAGCAGAAGCTGGCACAACTTATGTAAAAGTAAACACAAACAGCAAAGATAAAGCAACAGAAGTTTATCTGTCTACTGATGCTTTTGAAGCAGAAGGCAGCAGCGATAAAATGGAAGGTAAGATCGTAGTTCTGGAAGATCTGTCCGACAAGGAAATCGAAGTTTCTGTGGGCAGCAAGGATTACAGCTACCGTTTCGATTCCAAGAACCCTATTGAAAACATCAGATTCTATATGTGGGATAGCACTGACGAAGATGGTGACTGGGATGACGGCGATGAAGATAATGCGCTGGATTTTGTGGAAAAATACGGCGATAAGAAAATCTACTGTCAGCTGGACTTCAACAGCGGCGGCAAAATCTCTGCTATTGAACTTTCCAGAACAAAGAAAGCATGGTCTGAAGATGACGACCAGAATGAAAGAAAAGGTACTGTAGAATCTCTGAAAGACGGCGTTCTGAAATTCAAAGGTTCTAACACAGAATATAAAATGCTGTCCCAGTACAATGTAAAAGAAAAAGAAGATGATGACAGAATCACAGGCAAAGTGAATGGCAAAACGGTGGCAAATCCTCTGCTGATCGAAAGTGCAATCACAAGTTCTCTGAAAGTATTTGAAAAAATGGCAAATGACGATGATCTGGAACTGTATGCAGAAATCATCGCAGACAGCGATGGCAAAATTCAGTCTATCAACGCAAGACTGACAAAAGCTGAAGGTAAGATGGTTGAATTTGTCAGAGAAGACCATGAGGATGCACCTTTCATCAAAATCGAAACAGGCGACAGCGAATACAAACTGCATATCAAGAAATCTCCTGAACTGACAGATGAAGACGAAGATTACTTCAACCTGGAAGATATTGAAGATACAAAATATGCCGGTGAAAAAATCGAACTGGGCTTCAACAGCAGTGGTGTGGCGGATACGATTACAGTAGTAGACGGTCCTAAAAACGGCAGTGCTTCTGTGAAAGTAGAAGGTATTGCAACAGCAGCAAATGATGGTCTGAAAATCAAAGGTAAGAGCGGTACATACAAATGGCTGAGCAAAACATCTGATATTATTATCAAAAACTACAGTGGTCCCAGCGAATCTCTGGCAACGATCAAGAAAATGATCGAAGATGATGCTCTGGAAGTTTATGTAGAAGCAAGACTGGATGATAAAGACAGAGTAGAAAGCATTAAAGTTTATGTGAAGAGCGCAGTAGGTAAGATTGATAAAGATGGTTATGATGAATATCTGCGTATCGAAACAGAAAACGGCAATACATTCTCCTTTGATGTGAAGAGCAATGTTGTGATCGATGTAGATGGTTATGATGAAGATGCTCTGGAAAGAGGTAAAGCTGACGGTACAGAAGTTAATCTGAAGTTTAGCGACGATGGTCAGGTTTCCAAGATTGCAAAAGCAGAATAAGGATAAAATAAGGGGGGCGTCCATAAGGACGCCCTTTTGATACTCAAAAACACCGGATAGAAGGAGGCGGTCGAGTGAAAAAAGATGTGAAGCTGTATAACATTATTTTTCCCATGTGGAGCATTTATTTTTACGGTATGTTTTTTGTGCCCTTGTGGCTGATCCTGCTGCCTGCAAACTTTATTGTGGATTCGCTGGTTCTTCTTTTTCTGTTCTGGAAACTGGGGCTGGCGGAGAAAAAGAACCTTTATAAGAAAAGCATCTGGAAGACCTGGGGCGTTGGTTTTCTGGCGGATGTGGTGGCGTCTTCCCTGATGGTATTCATCAGTTGGACGAATATCCTTCCT